>CAZLNI010000006.1:594-21588 GCA_964560995.1 uncultured Muribaculaceae bacterium | reverse complement strand
CTATTTCTTTGGCCTTATCTCTAGTATTAAATGTCATTGTAAAATGTGAATACCCCTTTTTATTCCTTTCTACAAATTTTATGTTTTTCTGTGCAATAGCTTTATTATTTTTAATAATTTTTACACTTGCACTTTTTAGTTTTTCCTGCGATACGTTTTGCGCAGAATAGAAGTCGAGAGCAATACTTGTTGTACCAGTCACCTTTCCGACAACTGTAACTGTAAAATCTTGTTGAATTAACTTTAAATCTTTTTTTTCGTTTTGAGCTAATGTGACTTTGTAATCATATAAGCTCTGCTCTTCCGGCGCTTCAATAACTTGGTCTATGATTTCTTCTTTAATATTTTGTTTTTCATCTCTAGCTGCACTCTCCTCTTCGTCGTTAAAAACGAGAGGTGAATCCAATTTGAGTGGATCGTTATAAACATCGAATAGACTACTAATTAAAGGAATCGCACTTACTAATACCGAAACCGTTATTATAGTAGCTATAATACCCCTTTTCCTTATCAAGATATTTCCCCCTTAAATTGATGCATATATTCTACTACATTTTTTTTAAAAGTCAAGAAAAATCGACAAAAAAGGCCCTAATTCGGGTCTTTCTATCATTAAATATGTCTTGTTGATTCGTTTTCTTTAGCCGTATTTTCCTTATTAAAGGCCAATAGACGACTCTTTATTTGTTGTAATAAAGATATCTGACCTTGAATATTAGCACTTAAATCACCTTGTTCTTCTGGTGTATGGATTTCAATGCCCTCTGGAATTGTTGACTCCGGCGTATTGATTTCTATATCCCCCGGTACTGTAGGTTCTGGCGTATTGATTTCTATATCGGGTGGAAGCGTGGGATCTGGTGTATTGATTTCTATATCGGGTGGAAGCGTAGGATCTGGTGTATTGATTTCTATGTCTGGCGGTAAAGATTCCGAAGGATCGCCACCTATATTTACGTCACCCATGCCTGAATCGCCAATATTACCAGAATCTGATGGATTTCTACCATCCCCTGGTGTTTCAGATGGTTCTGGGCTCGGAGATGGATTTGAAGACCAATTATTATCTGTGTAACTCTTTTTGTAATCGCATCCATCATTAGTACACTCGCCATTTACCAAGTTGTGTTTAAATTTATTAGATTGTCCGCAATCCGGACAAACACTATACTCATAATAATCGTCGTATCTGTCAATTTTTCCACGTGAACAGTCTTCATAACTTGTAACTTCTTTTTTATAATCACATGTACTACAATGCGTCTCATCAATTTTTTGATGTTTATTATTAGTAGAAGCCTTTTCAAAGGTAATATAATGTTCTATCGAATGGTTTCTATAATGGACTTGACCACATTCTGTACATACGCCAATTTCATATTTTTCATCATAGTATTTCCATTCCGCTACACTGCACTCGTGAGTTTCGCTAGGTTCTGGGTCCTCTGAAGGAATTTCAGGCGTAGATGTATTAGGTCTTGCTGGTCTTCCAGGTTTGGCGCTTTCTATAGGCTCATCGATACCTTCTGTAGCTGTCGGCGTTGGTTCTGGATCATCCGTTGGACGAACACTAGGAGTTGCCGTAGGTGTTGCAATTGGCTCTAAAGTTGGCTCGTCAGTCATTGAAGTTGTTGGATCGCTTGGCTTATCCTTTTCATCGTCATCGTTTTTAAAATGACCACTTAATCCTAAATAAGAGCCTACAACTGTCGTTCCTATAATTGCAGCAGCAACAAAAACTCTACAAACTATTTTTTTGTTATTTTTCCAAAAAACTACTATTCCCTTTTTCTTCTCTTCTTCCTCTTCTTGTTGAATTTTTGCTAAATCTTGATCTAGTTGTATATCTTCTTTTTCTTGTAAATGCTGTCTAGCAGATTCTTTTCTGCCTCTATTTAACTGTTTTTGCTCTTCGGCTTTTTTAGCGCGTAAAGCTTGTTTTTTTATCTTCTTTGTACTACTCATTTTAAATTTTCCCCTTTCAAAACAAAACATATTATACAGATTTTTGTAATTTTGTCAACTTCTTCTTAAAATCCAATTTAAAAAGCCCTTTTATATGGGCTGTTATTCTTCGATAATTTTTATATCTGCATTAACATGAGAAAGCTTGTTTACTAAATCCTCATAACCTCTTAAGATATGTTCAATATTCGATATCTTCGTCGTCCCTTCGGCAATGAGACCCGCAATCATCAATGCAGCCCCTGCTCTTAAATCACTCGCTTCAACCTCTGTTCCGACAAGTTTGGTAGGACCTTTAATCGTTGCTGAAATAGGAGTGTATTCGATATCAGCGCCCATTTTGACGAGTTCTGGATAATGACCACCACGGCTTTCATAAATCGTCTCTTCGAATTTCGACTCTCCACAAGCTTGTGTCAACATGACCGCCATCGGCTGACCTAAATCGGTCGGAAAACCGGGATAAACCAAAGTCTTTATATCTATCGGTTCTAATTTTGAATATTTATAAAAAGTAACCGAATCGTCATCGACGACGAAGTTAACTCCCATATCTCTCATTTTGGACAATAATATTTCGACGTGTTTAGGAATTATCCCCGAAACAGTTAAACGGTCACCTATAAGTGCGCCAATCATCATATAGGTCCCTGCTTCAATGCGGTCTGGAATTACCTCACATATAGCGCCATGAAGTTTTTCTACCCCCTCTATTTTAATCGTATGTGTTCCTCCACCAACTATCTTAGCGCCCATATTGTTTAAAAGAGAGATGATATTTATAATTTCCGGCTCTTTAGCAGCATTTTCTATAGTCGTCACACCATCGGCGAGTACTGCAGCTAATAAGATATTTATAGTCGCGCCTACGCTTGGAAAGTCGAGCAGAATATCCGCCCCGTGCAAATTCTCTGCCGTCAAAGTGTATTTATCTCCTTCACGTATGACAGTTGCCCCCATTTTCCTAAACGATTTAATATGTAAATCGATAGGTCTTTTGCCTATCTTGCAACCACCTGGGAAGTTAATGACGACGTGATGAAAACGCCCTAAAAGAGCTCCCATAAAATAATAAGACGCACGAAGTTTATTTGAGAGTTCGGCGGGAATAGGGTTACTTTTTACATTTTTTCCATCGACTTCCATCTCTCCATCACCAAATTTGATATTTCCACCTAAAATCTCGATAATAGATTTAAGGTTTTTGGTGTCGGAAAGTTCAGGCGTATTCAATATTGTCACTTTCTCATCGGTCAAAATAGCGGCAGGAATCAACGCAACAACACTGTTTTTCGCACCACTTATAGTAATCGTGCCCTCTAATACCCTATTGCCATTAATAACTATCTTCTTCATACATATCACTACCTTAACTATATTCTATATATATAATAAAGTCAATCATAATAGCAATAATTGACAAAAATTGAGAATTCCTAAAATAACCATGATTAATGCTCCTAAAAGAATCGAGTAATCTCCGACAACCGATTTTAAAACACCACCTAATTTTAAGCCTAAAAACGTAAATAGGCCACTACAACAAGTAAATATCAAAAAACTCTGTAAACACTCCATAGTGCTCATCTGTATAGTAAAACCGACCCCAAAACTGTCCATGCTTACACCTAACGCAAACAAAAGAGAGCTAACTAAAGATAAAGAGAATTGTTCTTCTTCCTTCTTAAAGTCTTTAATCATCATGATGGCTATATAAAAGAATATTATTCCCGAAAGAACATGCAAATCCATATGGAGTTTGGCATAAAATACACTTCCTAGAATTGTCCCCATAAGTGGCATAAAAAAGTGAAACGTTCCCACTAGACAAGATAAGAAGATGTTTGCTCTATTAGGTAGTCGGAGAGTTCCTATAGAAAGAGCTACACTGAAAGCATCCATTGAAAGTGAAACTGCTATAGCTAAGATAATAAAGTAGTTCAAAAAAAATCACCATTTAATTATATTTTAAAATGGTATCTTTTATTAAAGAATGATATTCATAATCATCTTTATTCTCGTCGATTAGACATAAAGGAGGATATAAGACGCACCACCAGTTTTCACCTTGACCTTCTCCTAAAGTGACGACAAACGATTTATAGTTTCCCGCGCGATATCTAAGACCCTTAAAATCTTTTTCTGGAAAATAATTATCTCCGACTTTAGAAGAGTAATCGCTATCTAGGTTCATCTTCTGCATTTGCGAAGTAATCTCTTCGTCGATTTCTTCTTTGTTCTCTTCGATTATTTTATATGCTTCCTCGTCACTTTTGGCTCCCTCTATTAACTCGTATAGTTTCTCTTCTACGAAAGACTTTACGACCATTTTCTCGGCTTGGTCTTTTGTCGAATCAGACGCTGCCACGACGCGCATCCTTATCGAGGATACAGGTATTTCGACATATTCATTTGAATTACTAATTATTACTACCCCTACGGCTATTATTATTAAAATGATTAGTTGTTTCATTTAAAAAATCTCCTTACAACAATGTATTGGGAGATTTATACAATTTTTATTCAGCGATTTGTATAAATACGTGCCGGTCATAACCTCCATAGTCCTTAAATATAGTAACATTGGCACTAGGGAAGTATTTTTTACTCAAAGATTTAAGCTTTTCTCCTTGAGTACTTCCTATTTCAAAGGCGATTAATTTGAGGTCTTTCCAGCTTTTACTAGTTTCTTTTAAGATAGTTTTATAAAATATTAAGTCGTCCTCCCCTGGATAAAGAGCCATTGCCGGTTCGTACTTGGTATTAGCGCTTACTACTTCGTCCAATTTGACATACGGTGGATTGGCGACTAGTACTTCGCTTTTAGAAATTTTTTCAAAATTTACGAGAACATCTATACAAGAAAACTGAACATCTACTCCATTTTCTTTAGCGTTTTCTCTAGCGACGTCTAAAGCATCACGGCTCTTATCTATCGCATAAACCTTTAAAGTAGATATTTTAGATGCCACATATATAGCGATACAGCCGCTACCCGTACATAAGTCGGTAAGCTTCGCTCTTTCTAAGCCTAATTTTTTTATATAATCGACGAGTTTAACCGCTAATAATTCCGTTTCGAATCGTGGAATCAAAACTCGCTCATCAACTTTTATAAGACGATCTATGAAAATTACGTTACCTATAGCATATTGAGGGGGATAATCTTCATCATCAATTTTTCTTAAAACCTTTTTAAGTTCTTCTTCCTCATACAAATCGCTTAAAAGTTTGAAATCTAAGTCGGTCAGTTTATCCCTATTATAAGAAATCACTATTTTTGTCCTTCTAATTTCAATCTTTGATCTTCTGTTATAAGGGCATCGATAATTTGGTCGAGTTTTCCGTCCATGACGGCGCTTAAATCCATCACAGAGAAATTGATGCGATGGTCGGTAACCCTATTTTGAGGATAATTATATGTTCTAATTTTTTCTGATCGGTCACCTGTACCGATTTTACTTTTTCGCTCGCGACCCATTTCGAGTTCTTGTTTTCGCGTAATTTCATCTTGTATTTTAATTTTCAATAACCTCATAGCCTGTTCCCTATTTTGTAATTGGCTCCGCTCTGTTTGACACGTTACGACAGCCCCCGTAGGTATGTGTGTTAATCTGACTGCTGAGTTACTCGTATTGACCGATTGTCCACCAGCACCACTACTGTGGTAGACGTCCATTTTGATATCAGCTTCGTTTATTTCGATAGTTGCATCTTCCACCTCTGGCATGACTAGAACCGTTGCAGTAGAGGTATGAACTCGTCCCTGCGTCTCTGTCGAAGGTATCCTTTGTACTCTATGCGAGCCACTTTCATACTTTAATTTAGAATAGACGTTTTCTCCCTTAATCATACATTCGATTTGGGAGTAACCCCCACTAGAGCCATCTACTGCATGGATGACTTCTATTTTCCATCCTTGATGATCGGCATAGTAAGAATACATCCGAAACAAGTCTCCTGCAAAGATGTTTGCTTCATCTCCACCTGCAGCACCTCTTATTTCCATGATGATGTTTTTGCCGTCGTTTTCATCCTTAGGAATCAACAAAATCTCAAGTTCGTGTAATAGCCGCTCTTTTTGGCTCTCGAGTGTGACGATTTCCTCTTTAATCATCTCGCCCATTTCCGCATCGTTTTTCATCTCGTAAAGTTCTTCTAAATCGCTAGAACACTTCTTATATTCCTCGTATTTATCGACTATTTCTTCTAAATCGCTTTTCTGTTTAGAGAGCTCTCTTAATTTTTGAAAGTCGCTTAAAATATCTGGATTTGCAAGAGCCTCTTGTATTTCGCTATATCTATTTTTAATTATTTTGAGTCTTTCATCCATTAAAGCTCAATCCTCTTTCTATAAATTAGCTTCATCCTCTAAGTCGTCGACGATAACTAAATCGGATAAATCGTCGTCATCGACATCCTCATCTTCACTCTTTGTCGAATCGTCATCGTAGATATCTTCATCACTTTCTTCCTCTTCTAAGACGACCTCATCATCATCTTCGTCTTCTTCTTCGAAAGTTTCCATTCCTTTATTATGTTTAATTTTTAAGTCCCAATAACCGTCCTCTAACATAATAAATCTCTTATCTGTACTTAGCAGCTCAAAGAAATCTGCAATATGCGATGAATATTCTTCTTCGTCGAGATTCAATACTTTCGATACCTCGACAAATAGTTCATTCAACTTCATTTTCTTGCCATTCGCCTCTAAAATTAGATGTGCGATGTCGTCATAATTCATTAACTCCGCTTCTTCTGGGCTGATATCGATTTTCTTCATAAAATAAGTCCTCCACTTGCCTTTTATTATATGCTACTTTAGTGTAATTGATATACACATCAAAATAACTCGAACCAAATTATTACATATAATTAATACTATGTCAATATATTAGTCGTCGAAAGTTAAAATAATCTCCTTACATTGCTCTTCATCACTTGCAAGTTTATATTTAATGAACAATTGCTTGTCATCTTTCGTAAATTCAAAGTCCTTTACTCCTATAGGAAAAGAGCCCTCTGTTTCACGCAAAATGAACTCTGCCTCAGCGCCGTTTTCTAAGGCTCGTATGATAAACCGTCCATCTTCCGAATCTCTTCTAAATCCAAATCTTTCTGTCCTTATAAGATAATCGGCCCCCTCATGAGAAAAAGTAATGACTTCTCCATCTACCTTTGCGTCAATGACAGTATTTATAAATTCTTCCTCACCACTTTTAAAAATAAATTTCATTTTCTTCATAAAACACCTCATAAATATGCCAATATTATAGCATAATAACTCTGAAAGCGAGTGATCTATATAAAAAAGTTTTTAAAAGTTAGCCTCAAGGTTTCTATAATCTTGTTGATCACCGGAATTCTCGCCATCGGCGGGCTCTATCTTTATGCACTCTGTTCTCCTAAAATTGCTATTAAAACCAACGGTAAATTCTATATATATGATGAAAAGAACGAACTAGTTTATCAAGGATCGAGTTCGTCCGAGTGGGTCAGCTTCGATGAAATTTCAGACAATTTAAAAAATGCCATCGTCTCCGTCGAAGATAAAAATTTCTATAAACATCAAGGTTTCGACTACCTTCGAATAATTAAAGCCATGATTAACAACATTAGAACTAAAAGTAGGCAAGAGGGAGCTTCGACGATTAGTATGCAATACGTCAAAAACATGTATTTGACTTTTGAGAAAACTTGGGCCAGAAAAATAGAAGAAGCTCTCTTAACTCTCGAATTAGAAGTTCATTACTCGAAGAAAGAAATCCTAGAAGGCTATTTGAATACGATTAACTTCGGACAAGGAAACTATGGCATCCAAGACGCCTCTCTTTATTACTTCAATAAAAACGCGAGTGACCTAACTCTCGAAGAAGCGTGCATCTTAGCGGCTATTCCCAAAAGCCCAGGCTACTATAATCCCGTCTCGGATTACGACAAATCGATTTATCGAGCAAAACTCGTCGCCGAAACGATGGTCGCCAACGGCTATATAACCGAAGAAGAAAGGGCAAGTCTATTTCAAGAACCTATCGAAATATACGGTAAACGTGACAAAAACAACTTAAGTACTTTGATGTACTATCAAGATGCCGTTTTGGCAGAACTATCTTCTCTATCAAACATCCCCAACTCCGTAATCGATGGTGGAGGATTAAAAATATATACGACTTTGGATTTAGATACGCAGACGAGTCTAGAAAAAGCGATGAAAGAAAACATGCTTAACGATAGTACTCAAATCGCCTCCGTTTATATCGACCCTCACACAGGTGCCGTTAAAGCTCTCTTAGGAGGTCGCAATTATAGTACTAGCCAATATAACCGCGTAACGCAGTCGAAAAGACAAGTCGGCTCTACGATGAAACCGTTTCTTTACTATGCTGCTTTAGAAAATGGTCTTACGATGGCCTCTACATTTAGAAGTGAGGCAACGACATTTAATCTTTCGAACGATAAGTCCTATTCGCCTAGTAACTTTGGAAGTCTTTATGCCAACAAAAATATAACGATGGCCGCCGCCCTCGCCTATTCTGATAACGTTTATGCCGTTAAGACTCACATCTTCTTAGGCGAAGAGACTCTAGTAAATACGATGAAAACTTTTGGGCTAAAAGAACAACTTCCAGCAATTCCATCTCTTCCCCTAGGTACGATCGAACTCAATATGCTCGATTACGCTAATGCTTATTTACCTCTTGCAAGTGGAGGATATAAAAGAGACTCCCATCTAATAAGGCGCGTAGAAGATATGAACGGCAACTTGATCTACGAAAGAAGAGAAGTCGATCAATATCTGTTAAACTACAACTATGTCTATCTCGTCAACCAAATGCTCACGAATACTTATAACCCCGACTTTATAGATTACAATACACCTACAGTAGTCAGTATGAAAGGTAGACTATCTAGAGAGTATGCCATTAAGACGGGAACGACGGATAATGACAATTGGATAGTAGGTTATAATCCCGATGCCCTACTCATGATATGGACTGGTAATGATAATGGTACAGCTACCCCTGGTTATGCCAATGTCATCAAAAATATCTGGGCGGACACTATCGAAGAGACGCTTAAAGATACGCCATCTTCGTGGTACGACACTCCTAAAAACGTCATCGGTATTCCACTGCACCCCGTCACAGGCGAATATGTTACAAAAGGTAAAAGCACGATGTTCTACTTTGTAAAAGGGACAGAACCTCAAGTGTATTTAGAAGCTTCAAACTGATTTAAGACCCAACGTCTTAAATCTTTTTTCACCTAAAAAACCTATTATTTCGTTGGCAATTTCTTCATTTAGACCGCCGTTATAATTATCAGATTTGAAAAGATGGGCGATTAACGTTTCATCATAATCGGCAAATACTTCGTCATCAAATCGCTGTCGATACAACCGACTATTGGAAAACCTTTTTGAACAAAAGCCTCTTCGATTAAAGGCCAATCATTTAAATTTGAGATTCTTCCATAAAACAATCTATCTTCATTATTTCTTCTTAAAGAGTTTCTGCTGTTGAGAACTCCATCGATATCCACAAATAGTACCTTTTTCATACTTCATATTATGCCAAAAAAATAAACTTCCTAAGAAATTTATTTTTGTACCTTTATGACAAACTGATACATGTCGTCGTAAGCATACTCTTCTAACTCAACTCTAAATCCAGCTGCTTCCATATTATGGACGACATTTCTTACGTTATTTATTTGGTCACCTATATTTCTTTCCACTACAGGTTTGTTTGTAGAAGCTCCATTATCTTCGAACAATGGTTGGTTATTATCTAATTTAGCCGTAGTATCGATGCTGTCTCCAAACATGTCGAAAGTTTCGATTTCTTCTTGGACACCAGTTTCTGGAATTGGCGGCACTGGATTATTTGTAGTCATACCCATATTAGAAGCTGCAAAAGGGTTAAAGCTGATTGGAGGAACGAACTCTTCCTCACTTACAGCTAAATTAGGAGCACTAGCCTCTAAATCGGTCGGTGTATCGAAAGTAAAACCGAATAAATTCTTTGTAGTCTCTTGAGAATTTGCACTAGCATTTTCAGTCATATTCGAAGTTTGTTCCATAATCATCCCTCCCGCTTCACTAGAAGCCGTTTCAGTTGTTTCACTAGGCCCTTGCAACATCTTTTTAATCTCATTGTCGAGCTGTTTTACCGTAAGTCTCTCTTTTATTATGCGATTAAGCATCTTCTTTTGCTCGTCGGGATTAGAAAGTTGCAACAAACTGCGCGCATGTCTTTCGCTTATCTGTTCGTTTAACAATGCGTTCTGTACTTCATCGCAAAGATTAAGTAAACGCAATTTGTTGGCAATTGTAGGTTGAGAAACGCCAAGCTTTTTAGCTAATTCTTCTTGTTTAAGATATCCTCTTTCGAGCAAGTTTTTATAGCTTTGGGCTTCCTCTATGCTAGAGAGGTTTTTTCTTTGTATATTTTCGATAAGTGCAATCTCTGCACTTTCGTTGTCAGTAAGCTCGCGAACTATTGCAGGTACTTTTTTAAGACCAGCCATGCATGAAGCTTTATATCTTCGCTCACCTGCGATTATTTCATACTTATTTCCTACTTTTCGTAAGACTAACGGTTGAATAACCCCGTGAACTTTTATAGAGTCGGACAATTCTTGTAATGCCTTCTCATCAAAAGTAAGCCTAGGTTGGAACCTATTAGGTATTATATCTTCGACAAATATCTCTTGAACTTGTTCACTATTCATCACTAGTTGCCCCTTTACTTTATTCTTTTACTCATACTAAGTTTACTTTATTATTGCAATTTTTGCAATGGTTTTTTAGATATTTTATCAAAACTGCGCGGAAATTCTTCTCGCGTTTTACATTTTTTACTTACAAATACGAAAGAACGAGTAGCTCCTTTGAAAGGTAAAGTAGTCTCTTCTACTTTTATTACTTCTCCCCCTAATGTCTCGATGGCACAAATTCCTTTCTCTAAAGTACCATCTATTTTTCCTTTGTATGCTACGAACATACCACCTAGTTTGACAAAAGGAATAGATAACTCTGCCAATACAGGCATAGAAGTTACTGCGCGAGAAGTGACGACATCAAACGCTTCTCTCTTCAATAAATTATATTTCTCTGCTCTTTCGTTTATGACTGTATAATCCAAATTCAAAACGCTTTTTAACTGTCTCAAAAATTCGGTCTTCTTGCCATTTGAATCTAACACAGTTAAATCTATATCGCGAAAGCAAATCTTTAAGGGCACACCAGGAAACCCCGCACCCGAACCGATATCTAAAATGCTCTTTTTACTGATGTCATAATACTTCGTCATGAGAAGAGAATCATAAAAGTGTGTCAAATAAACATCTTCGACAGTTTTAATTGCCGTTAAATTAGTATGTTCATTATATTCGAGTAGAAATTCAGCATATCTCCTAAACATCTCTTTCTGTTCGTCGACTAATTCGATGCCTATGTCTTTTAAAGCTTTGATGAAATCCTGTTCACTCATTTTTATTGTACTCCTTTTTCAAATAGACTGCCAAAATTGCTATATCGGATGGATTTACTCCGCTTATGCGACTTGCTTGAGCTATCGTTATAGGTCTTATTTTCTCTAGTTTTTGTCTCGCTTCGCTTGCTAGATTCAAAACTTTACTATAATCTATATCGCTAGGAATCTGTTTACTTTCTAACTTTATCAACTTTTCCGCATCGCGATAAGTTTTAGCAATATAACCTTCATACTTCGTATCGATTATTACCTCTTCTAATACGTCTTTATCTACCTTTTTTAAGCTTTCATCTAATTCAAATAATACTTCTTTATCGATTTCTGGTCTTTTTAAGAGTTCATAAAGACTCATCGTTTTTGCATTCGTCTCGAATCCCTCTAATGCATCTTTTTTTACTTTCGTATTTCTAATATAAGTCTTTAACTCCTCGATTGCTCTTATCTTATCATCCAACTTTTTTTTCTGTTCGGAAGAGACTGTACCAGCTTTAAATCCGTATTCTCTGAGTCTCAAATCGGCATTGTCGTGACGTAGAATCAGTCTATACTCTGCCCTTGAAGTAAGCATGCGATAAGGCTCGATGGTTCCCTTTGTCACTAAATCGTCGATTAAAACGCCGATGTAAGCCTCGTTTCTCTTTAGGACTAACGGTTCGAGACCGCGTATTTTATATGAAGCGTTGATTCCTGCGATTATTCCCTGTCCTGCAGCTTCCTCATAACCACTCGTACCATTTATCTGCCCTGCTGTAAACAATCCTTCTAGTAACTTAGATTCCAAAGATGGTTTAACCTGCAAAGGATCGATGGCGTCGTACTCTATCGCATAGGCGTATTCTAGTATCTTTGCATCTTCTAATCCTTCCAGGCTGTGAACCATTTTCTCTTGTACATCGATTGGCATAGAAGTAGAAAAGCCTTGTAGATAAAGTGCGTCATAATAATGACTCCCCTTTACCATGCTTTGGGGTTCTAAAAATAAGATGTGTTTTTCTTTATCCGCAAACTTAACGATTTTATCTTCGATACTTGGGCAATAGCGAGGACCGACACCACTTACATATCCTCCATACATACTAGACTTCTCAAGATTATCTCTTATGATTTGATGTGTCTTAGCATTAGTATATATCAAGTAACACTTTTCTTGCTTAGTCGTGTCATATGAGCTTTCCCCATCAAAAGAAAATGAATAATGTGCTTCATCTCCTAATTCTTCTTTCATTTTGGAATAGTTCACTGAATTGGCATCGATTCTTGGCGGAGTACCAGTTTTTAACCTCAATATCTTAAAGCCAAAATTAGCGAGATTATCTGATAGTCTATTTGACCTCTTCTCTCCATGAGGTCCTTCTGGCACCTTAGTACTCCCTCTTAAAATTTCACTTTTCAAATAGGTTCCAGTCGTCAAAATGACGACTTCGCTTTCTATCTCTCTTCCGTCGGCAAGCACTATTCCGCAAACCTTATCCCCGTCGATTAATAAATCCTCGACGATATTCTCCATTATTGTTAAGTTAGGCATATTTAAAAGGTATTCTTGCATGTTTTTGGGATATAATTCTTTGTCCGCTTGAGCACGGAGACACCTAACAGCAGGACCTTTACTTTCGTTGAGCACTTTCATTTGCAATAAAGACTTATCTGCA
This sequence comes from uncultured Muribaculaceae bacterium, assembly GCA_964560995.1. GTDB lineage: Bacteria > Bacillota_I > Bacilli_A > RF39 > UBA660 > RUG11867. The sequence goes on along the minus strand of CAZLNI010000006.1, from coordinate 8,477 downwards.
ATTTTACCCATGAGCCCACCTAGCGCGTCGACCTCACGAACTATTACGCCCTTTGAAGTACCACCGATAGATGGATTACATGGCATATCGCCTATATTTTTAATGTTGCCCGTGACGAGCAAAGTCTTATGTCCTATCTTACTCGTGGCGTGTGCTGCCTCTATTCCAGCATGACCTCCGCCAACTACGATTACTTCGTATTTCAAAATACATCACTTCCCTAAACAAAATCTTTGGAACAACTCGTCGATTAACTCTTCGTCATAAACCTCTCCGAGTAGTTCGCCTAAATGCGTTCTTGCCTCTTCTAAATCTATAGATACCACATCGACAGGCATACCTTCTTTGAGTGAAGTTATTGCCTTATCAATCGCTTCTCTAACTTTCTTCATTAATGACAACTGTCGAGCATTAGAGATATAAGTAAAATCCTTTTTAGGAATTTCTTCTAATGAAAACATCTCACTTATGCGCTTCTTAAGTTTATCTAGACCGCCGTTAGACATGGTATTTCCATAGACTGCCCCCTCAAATTCGACATCCATCTTTTTAACTAAATCGTCCTTATTTATAAATATGATGTGCTTTTTATTCTTCAATAAATCTAACAACTCTTTTTCTTCTTCACTTAAAGGCTCGTTGTTATTTAAGACCAATATAACGACATCTGCTTTGTTGATTTGTTCTTTAGCTTTATCGACCCCGATTTTTTCGACGACGTCATCGGTCTTTCTTATCCCTGCTGTATCGATAAAGTTTAATTTAACTCCATCTAGCATCATCGTGCCTTCGACGATATCTCTAGTCGTTCCTTCGATATCTGTAACGATTGCTTTCTCTTCTTCCAAAAGGGCATTCAATACACTGCTTTTTCCGACATTCGGCTTTCCGATAATCGCGACATCTATTCCATCTTTAATTATCCTACCTGTATTGCTTTCTTTTATCATATCATCTACTGATAATCTAAAATCTTCGAGTTCACTCAAAACTTTACTGTTCGTCATATCTTCGATATCTTCATACTCCGGATAATCTATATTTACTTCGATATTAGTCTCTAAGCCGATGAGTCTCTCTTTCATTTTCCTTATTATATCAGAAATTTTGCCCGTTAATTGATTGACAGACAAACTTCTCGCATTGTCGTTGTCGGCTTTAATTACTTCTTCTACAGCTTCAGCTTCGACTAAATCTATCCTACCGTTTAAAAAAGCTCTCTTTGTAAATTCTCCTGGTTCAGCCAAACGACATCCACTGTTTAGAAGGATTTCTAAAACTTTGTTCGTCGTTGCGATTCCACCGTGGAGGTTTATCTCGACGACATCTTCCGTCGTATAAGTCTTAGGTGACAACATGACAGAAACTAATACTTCATCTATAATTTTATCTTCGAAGACGATGTGACCATAGTTTATAGTATGAGATTGTACGCTTCTCAAATCTTTGCCTTTAAAGATTCCATTAACGATAGAAAGAGCCTCTTTTCCACTAACTCGGATTATCGAGATACCACCGATTCCAACGGCTGTACTTATCGCACAAATTGTATCATCCATTAAAATCCCTCCCGTTTCGTCTTTCCATTATAACAGACTTTCAACTATTTTAAAAGAGCGACACACTCGCTCTTTTAATTATCTTTCTTCTGCATTACAAATGCTTTGCCTCTATCTTCCTTAATAGAAGAGTCATCTCCATAACCCATAATATCAAATGAATTGACAATTTCACGTATGTCTTGGCTCGGTACAGGGAACTCAATTCCTCTAGGTATAACCCATAGTCTCGTAGAAAAATGTGACTTATCTTCGTTTAATCCATAATATCTTACAGCAGTTCTGTTGCCACAAACTCTCGCTAAAGCTATGTCGATCTCTTGTCTATTAGGTACTCTCTTTAATACTTTGCCGTTTCGCAAAACTGTTAGCTCGTAGCCTGTCCAACCATTTTTTTCTAACCATTTGACGAGTAAAGATGTATGTTTCTTAGGTAACTTAATGACATTATTAGCAACAACCCTCGCGTTACTCGGTGGCAAAGGAATCATTGCTTCTGTTGGACTCCACAAGTGAGACACTTCTGGGATTGGTGATTTCTCATCTTCGCTCGAAAAAAAATATTCTAAAGAGATATCTTCAGCACTATCGCCAAAAAAAATATCCGCGACATCAGAAAGTTCTTCATAAGTAGCTGTCTTCAAAGTTTGTTTTTCGTCTTTTTCTACGATAGTCGCGACACTCATATGTTCCCAACCTCCGGTTTCTCCTGCGAGTACTTGATATACTCCTCTTCTTCCTCCTATATAAAAACGTTCTGCTTTAATTGAATCATTTCCCAGCTTTTCTGGTTCTAAATATATTCCAAAATCTTTTAATAACTCAAAGTCTCTCATAATTGACCTCCTCATATAAATAAATGATAGCTTATAAAGATTAAATTGTAAAGAAAAATAAAAATGCTGTGGAAAAGCCAAACTTTCTCCACAAAAAAACAAAACTCATTAGTCTTGTTTTGGTTTGATAACTACGTGTCTATTAGGTTCTTCACCGACACTTTCAGTGTATACATCTTCAAAATTCGCTACCGCATTGTGGACGACAAGTCGCTCATATGAATTCATGTTGTCGAGTTCGACAGCTATCTTAGTTTGACTGACCTCTTTGGCGATTCTCTTTGCCGTCTTTTCTAAATACATGAGCTGTTTATCTTTATAATTCTCGACATCAAGCGATATGTACGGCGTTTTACCAAACTTAGTCTTTACGACACCTCTGATTACCGTTTGAAGAGCAGCCAGATTTTTACCAGCATGACCGATTAGTAAAGGATTATCATCAGAATACATCTTAATTTTTAATTGTTCATCTCTAATCTGCGTTTCGAAACTTACGTCGATTCCCATTTGCTTTAAAATATCTTGCAAATAGTCACGAGCAAACTCTAAAACGTCACTAAGCGGGGTTATAATCATTTCTACTTGTGTTCCCTTAAAAAGTCCCGCTTTCTTCTCTTCACTAGAAATGATAACTTCCTTTTCTGTTAATCCTAAAGCTTCTAGACCTTCTTTTAAAACAGAATCGTAATCCTTACCGATAAATTTGTTTACTTCCATTACTGCTTACCTCTTTTCTTTATTTTTCTTGGACTTATTCTTATTTTTAATTACTGTTACTTCATCTTTCTGTAGCAACTTTTTAAATATGAAGTTTTGTAAAATGACAAATCCGTTAGATACTATCCAATAAAGCGCTAAAGCCGTTGGTAAGGAAAGCGATGCAATAGAGATAAACACGATCATAAACTTCATCGTCATTTCCATTTGCTTATCCTGCTCACTATTACCAGTTGCCGTTTGACTCATCGAATTTTTCAAAGAGAAATAAGTAGTCAATATGATGAGAAGTATCAATACGATGTATAACATATTGCCAGATTTAATCCCGACAAATGGAGATGTTCCTAATTGTAAATTCAAGAAATAACCTTCGAAGATGGCAGGGACGCGATTTATCGCTTCCAAGAAAGCAAACAAGATAGGTAATTGTACAATCGATACTAAACATCCACTCGCCGGATTGATATTATACTTTTTATATACCATCATCAATTCTTGGCTCATCTGCATAGCAGTCGCTTGGTCCTTTGTATCGCCATATCTCTTTTGAATCGCCTGTAATTCTTTTTGAGCTTTTTTCATGTTTTGTGATTGCATCATCGTTTTTTTAGTAAAAGGCAACAAGATTAGACGGATGACAATTCCTAGGATGATAACCGCTAAACCATAGTTTCGTACGAGTAATCCCAACTTTATAATAATGTACGCCAAAGGTTTAACAAATATCGTTTCCCAAAGACCGTTATATTTTAAATCACTTGGCTTATAATCGGCACATTTGTTTAGTGAATCGAAATCGACATCCATTTTATCTTGGTGCTCGGTGTAGATTTCTAAGAGTTCTTCGTCCTCCGGTAGACATAATATGTTCGAAGTCAGAGCTTGACCCGTCAATTCATTAACTATTTTCTTCTTATCGTCACTAGCTAAGTACTTCGTACAGCCCGTAAGCAATGTGAGTACTGCTAAAAGAATCACTGCTATCTTTGTCTTTTTTTTCATTTATTTTATTCCTTTCAACAGATTAACTAAAGAATTATTCATTTCTTCGTAAACCTTATTTAAACATTCGTTCCTTATCATTATAATATAATCATAATCTTTTTTAAATAATAATTTGTTTTGATCGATAATACTTCGCACTTGTCTTTTCAGTCTATTGCGGATAACGGCATGACCTATTGTTTTTTTTATCGCTATACCGTAATGAGAATACACAGGATGTTCACGAGGAACATAGTAGACGACAAAATTCCTATCCTTATTATAATGACCACTCTTAATGATGAAATTGAAGCGACGTTTATCTTTAATCATCTCATATCGTTTCATGAACTCTCCTCTCTAGAATAAAAACCACTTTAAAAGTGGTTCGATCTACTTACAAAGCACTTTGCGGCCTTTTTTTCTTCTAGATTTTAAAATATTGCTTTCTTTTCTAGCAAAGAAACCGTGCTTTTTACTCTTTTTACGATTATTTGGTTGATAAGTTCTTTTCATTCTTCTGCACCTCCACATCTAAAATTCAAATGTATTATATTATGAAGCGTTTTAAAAAGTCAAGTTTATTATGGCGGTATGCCTAAAAAAGACAAATTTTTTTTACTAACATATCCGTTGCACAATTCGAATATTTTTTCCACACAATTATCAACACCCTTTCCACATGCTGTTGATAATTTATCAACATTGAGGAGACTACAAATTTGTGGATTTTGTGGATAAAATTATTTTTCTTACTATTTATGGCATTTTATCAAAAAAGTTATCCACAAAAATTGTCGAAAAATGTTGTAGAAAACTATTTTTTCAAAATTTCATCTTTATCTTTTTTTTATTTTAGGTTACAATGAAATCAGTAAGAGACCGGGGTGAGGTTCATGGATGAAGAAAACAATCTAATTTGGGAAAATTTTATCGGTTTACTTAAAAACAGAATCTCTACGGTCTCTATAAATTCTTGGTTCAAAAATTGCAAAATATATAAAATTGCAGACGCTATTCAAGATAACAAATCTATTAAAATTGTCACTATCGTAACGAGTTCACAATATATTAAAGATGCATTGATTAAAAGATATTTAGAGACTATCGAAGAGTTGATGGAATCGATACTGGGTAAAAACTGCAATATCGAATTCGTATTGGAAGAAGAAATCAATAATCCTCCCGATTCTGAAGCGAGTAATGGAATTCAAACTGTGAACGATACCTCTACTAAAGTAGAATCGAACATACCTAAGGTTCCGTTTGAAAGTAACTTATCCAATAAGTATACCTTTGAAAATTTCATCGTCGGTGACAGTTCAAACCGCTTGGCTTTTGAAGGTGCGAGAAAAGTTGCTGAACAACCTGGCAATCTCTTTAATCCGTTCTTCATTCATGGTAAAAGCGGGTTAGGTAAGACTCATCTCATGCATGCCATCGGAAACTATATTACAGCTCATTCGGACAAAAAAGTGTTATATGTGACGAGTGAAAAGTTTAAATCCGACTTCACAGCAATAAATATAAATAAAAATTCGACGAGTATACAGATGTTTAAAGAGAAATATAGAGGAATTGACGTTCTACTAATCGACGATATTCAATTTTTAGAGAAAGCTGAGATGACTCAACAAGAGTTCTTTCATACTTTCAATTCTCTTTATGACATGAACAAGCAGATTATTATTAGCTCCGATCGCAGTCCAGATGACTTAAAGCTTCTCGAAGAGAGGTTGATTACAAGATTTAGTTGGGGACTCACGGTAAACATCTATCCGCCAGACCTAGATTTAAAAAAGCGGATTATTAAAAATAAGATGTCTGGGCATGCCATCGCGGACTTTGTCGATGAAGATGTCGTCGATTACATCGCCAACAACAGCGAAAACGACGTTAGACACATCGAAGGAGCAATTACGAGATTGTACGCCTACTCCGCTATGATGAATCAACACAACATCGACCTAGAGTTTGCCAACGAAGCCCTGCGCGACTACTTAAAAAGCTCTGTGTACATGGATAGCAATATAGCTAAAATACAAAAAGCTGTTGCTGACTACTATAAAATCACTGTCGAGGATTTAAAGAGTAAAAAAAGAACAGCAAACATTAATTATCCAAGACAAATAGCTATCTACCTATGCAGAAACTACACAGACGAATCTTTTCCAAAAATCGGTTTAGAATTTGGTAATAGAGATCACTCAACCATAATGTATGCCTGCGATAAGATAGAAAGTGACCTAAAAATTAATAACCAACTAAAAGAGATAATAAAGGAGATAAAGAACAATATCGGTTAATTGTTGAAAACGCTTACCTTTTCAACAATGGCAAATTAGACAAGTAAGGGCTCATGTGATAAAATATCTATGTAAGCAATTAAAAATAAAACTGTTGATAAATATAAAGTTTTACACAGCTTTTTATGAATATAAATTCTATTATTTAAAAGCAAAAATTGACTTTTCCACAAAATCGACAAGATATAAGAATAATAATAAAATATTAAATAAATAAGAAAGAAGGAAGAAAATGAAATTCTCAATTGAAAAAAATATACTTTTAGAAAGTCTCAATAATGTTACAAAGGCAATATCTATAAAAAATGTCATCCCTATACTAAATGGTATAAAGATGGAATTAAATGCGGAAGGTTTATATTTGACCGCAAGCGATACTGACTTGACGATTAAGACTTTTATAAAAAGAGAAAAGATAAAAAAGGTTGAAAAAGAAGGAAGCATCGTCATCCAAAGTAAGTATATCAATGAAATCATAAGAAAACTACCAGATGATACCGTTGATTTAGAAGTTGTCGACGGACTCAAAGTCATCATAAGAGCGAAGACGAGCCAATTTAGTTTAAACTGCTTAAATGTAGAAGATTATCCTAATATCAAATTGGATTATCAGAAAGACCCAATCATTATAAAAGGAAACCTCTTCAAGACGATTATAAAACAGACTGTCTTTGCTATAAGTACTCAAGAATCTAGACCATTACTCTCGGGTTTAAATTTCAAACTCCAAGGCAACATCATGGAAGTAACTGCCACCGATTCCTACCGTTTAGCTAAGAAGACGATTTCGTTAGACGAATTTATTAAAGATGAAATCAACATAACTATTCCAGGAAACAACATTAATGAATTAGATAAGATAATCTGTGATGACGAACCTGTGGAAATGCACATATTTACTAACAAGATACTCTTTATATATAAGAATATAACTTTCCAATCAAATCTTTTGTCTGGTTCATATCCAAATACTAATAACTTAATCCCAGATAACTTCGAAATCATATTTAATACCAACTATGCGGATTTCTACAGTGCTATAGACAGGGCTGCGCTTCTCACCCAAGGCAAAGAACAAAATATAGTAAAAATGGAAACTAGCAACAACGAATTATTCATTTCATCATTTTCTTCTGAGATTGGACGAACTGAAGAGACGATTTCGATTGAAAAAAATGACGGTGCCGATGTTTCAATATCATTTAGTGCAAAATATATGATGGAGGCATTAAAGACGATTGACGATACAGAATTAGTGGTCCTTTTAAATAGTGAGATTAAACCAATAGTTTTAAAGTCATCAAATGATGAAACTTTGGTTCAATTGATTTTGCCAATCAAAACTTATTAAAGCGGGAGTCCGCTTTTTTAAATTCTTTAATTGTTGAAATCTGAATTTTTTCCACACAATTTCCATTTTTTGACAATCTTCGACAAATTCTGACAAAATTCGACAAAGGAAAGTAGTATAAGGG
>CAZLNI010000006.1:0-584 GCA_964560995.1 uncultured Muribaculaceae bacterium | reverse complement strand
AAGATAAATAATGAAACTTTGGCAATTATTCCGATAAATAAGAAAAAATCTAAAGTATATGAAATAGATGGCGTTTACATTATTGAAAAAAATGCTAAAAAGATAATATCGGAAAACTGCGAATATTTCGGAAGTTCTTATGAAGGTCGAAAAAAAGGTACTATGGAATTAATCGGCGTAACCCATAAGGCTCCAATTTTAATTGAAGATTCGAACAATCTAATTTTTTTCCCGACATCTAGCCCTCGTTTAAATGATTGCGGCTGGATATCACTCAACAATTTAGACTCGTATCAATCATACGATGAGGAAAGTATTATCAGCTTTCAAAATAATCTAAAATTACAAGTAGCTGTTTCAAATAGGATACTAGATAATCAAGTTTTAAGAGCTACTAGATTAGAATCTGTCATTCGCAAAAGAAAATGCAAAAAATAACCCCCAAAAACGCAAAAAACATTTAAAAATCCCCATCTCTATGGTATAATTATTACTAGGTACAGGAGTACGTCCATACCTAGTAATTTATTATTTGAGGTTTTAAGGTGGCAATTATGAAAATCAGCAATTTGAAACTTAACAAT
>CAZLNI010000005.1:0-22742 GCA_964560995.1 uncultured Muribaculaceae bacterium | reverse complement strand
CGACCTCCTGGTTTTCAAGACCAGTCCCTTCAACCGGACTTGGGTATTTCTCCGTGACTTTTTGCCACCTTTTCGAAGTGACAAGAAGATTATAACACAACTTTTTTTCGCGTGTCAACCACTATTTTGATTATATGTAATAATACCTAATATAATACATCAGTTTTTTTGTTTCCGCTTTTCCTTTAGCCAATTCTTGAATTTTAACACGATTCTTCTTACAAATTCAAAGAGATTCGTCAAATATCGCAAGCACACTTCTGATATGAGGCAGAAGTTTATACATAATAAAGTCCCCTGTATGGACATCTCTTCGGCAATACTGAATAAATCCTTAAAGAATATAAATGAGAGAAATAATCCAAAGGCCGAAAGACCCCAAATAGCCCACTTAATTTTATTCATAGGCTTACTGATATTTAATAAAACCATCAATCCGACGAGAGCTAAAAGAATCGTCGAAGCCGTCGATATGTCGCTTGCACTCGCACCAAAGATCGTAGCAAAAATGACCATTGCTGCTACTATGAACGTATCGACTATTCCGCCAGGCACTGCTTTAAATAAGATGTTTTTAAGGAAGTGCCCCGTAATCAAATCTTCGTTAGGAACCTGTGACAAGAAGAAGGCGGGAACTCCGATTGTAAACGTACTGATTAAAGAAATCTGAGCAGGCTCCAATGGGTATCTGACACTAAAGAAGATAGCCAAAATCGAAAGTAAGAAAGAAAATATGTTTTTTACCAAGAATAAACTTCCCGAACGCTCTAAATTGTTAACGACTTGTCTTCCTTCACGCACCACTTCGGGCATTTTAGCAAAGTCTGATTCTAACAATACTAGTTGGGCAACTTGAACAGCCGCATCTGAGCCAGAAGCCATTGCGATAGAACAATCGGCATCTTTTAAAGCCAAAACGTCGTTTACCCCGTCGCCCGTCATAGCAACCGTCCTACCCCTATTTTGTAGAGCTTTCATAAATTCCCTTTTCTGCTCTGGAGAAACTCGCCCAAACACAGTATAATTCACGATTGCCTCTTCGATTTCTTCGTCACTTACGAGATTGCGTGCATCGATATATCGTTCAGCCCCTTCGATGCCCGCTTTTTTGGCAACCTCCGATACGGTTAAGGGATTATCCCCAGATATAACTTTGATTTCTACGCCTTGATTTTTAAAATACTCAAAAGTCTCTTTGGCATTTTCTCTAATCGGATTAGATAGACTGATATAAGCGTAAGGAGTAACTTTGCCGACAAGCTTTTTGCCATCCACTTTTTTATTGTACTTGCCGAATACCAAAACCCTCAATCCTCGTTTGGCATACTCATTAACGGACCCAGCGTACTCTTTATACTCTGCCCCTAAGACAAATTCGGGTGCTCCTAAGACGAATGAACCTATTTTAAAATTGACTCCGCTATATTTATATTCGGAAGAAAAGCCCACTACCGATTCGACTTCGTATTTAGACTTTCCTTTAAAATGTTTTTTCAAAGTTTCCATCGTAATGTTATCTCCGTTTTGCACATTTACAAAATTTTCGATTAATTCTCTAACTTCGGCTTCGCTTTTTTTACATCCTGCGATTACATCAATAGAATTGACTTCCATCGAACCATCAGTAATCGTCCCCGTCTTATCGACACATAAGACATCTACTCTTGCCAATGTTTCGATAGACTTCATGTCGTGTAATAACACCTTTTTTTGAGCTAACTTCATCGCACTAATCGCAAGAGTGACGCTGGCTAGCAAAAATAGTCCTTCTGGAATCATGCCGAGAACTGAAGCGACCATGCCTTGAACACTCGTCTTTAGCGTTTCTCCCTGCAATATGAATTGTTGAGAAAAAAGTATCAATCCTATCGGTATGATTGCGATCCCTGCAAGTTGTACGATTCTATTTAGAGACCTAATTATTTCTGATTGCTCGCCATTTTTAATAGTCTTAGCTTGCAATGTTAACTGCGAAATATAGGAATCTGCCCCCACTTTAGTAAGTCTCGCGCGACAAGTACCCGAAACGATAAAACTTCCCGACAATAATTCGTCCCCAATAGATTTCGTTATCTCATCTTCTTCACCCGTCAAAAGAGCTTCATTTACGCATACTTGTCCATCGATAATCTCCGCATCCGCAGGAATCTGATTGCCACTTTCGAATATGACGACATCCCCCAAGACGAGTTGTTCACTAGTAATCTCGCGTACTTTCTCATCCCTTATCACTTTTGTCGAAGGAGCACTCAGCATCGTAAGCTCGTCTATAACCTTTTTTGAACGAACCTCTTGAAATATGCCGATACAAGTATTAGCTATAATTATCGGTAGAAACGTCAAATCCCTAAAAGATCCTACTGCAATGAGTAAAATAGCTACTATGAGAAAAACTAGATTAAAATAAGTACAGACGTTAGAACGAACGATTTCTTTAACTGTTTTAGACGGAGCTTCGATAGGCACGTTGCTCTTACCAGACGCATAGAGCCATCTTGCCTCCTCTTCTGTAAGACCTTTAATACTTTCTTTTTTTACATCTTCCATATATCAACACTTTGCTTTCATTATTCTTTTGTCTAATTTATTGTATCAAAATGTAATCATTAAGTCTATCTATAAATGGTGAGACACGTGACAAAGTTCCCAATCTATGGTATAATTAATTACTCGAAAGGAGTCATGCTGTATGAAGATATGCGAACTGACGATTCAAGCTTTTACTGAATACGCTAAAAATAGTCCTCTGAGAAACTACATGCAGACCGAAGAATATGCGCGTTTTATGGGCGAAGAAAAATATAATTATGACTATATCGGCCTTGTAGACGACATGGGCGTTATTCGTGCTGCCTCACTTATCCTTTGGAAAAAGATTGGGCTTAATATGCGCTACGGTTATGCTCCTAAAGGATTCCTAGTCAATTATTATGACGAAAAACTTTTAAAAACTTTTACGGAACAATTGAAAACTTATTATGCTAAAAAAAATATGGTATTCATTAAAATTAATCCCGAAATTGTTGTCTCAGAAATAGATCGTCACACTTTTTCTATAGAGGATAATCCAAATATGAGACTAAAACAAGAGACTCAAAGATTTGGCTATTTAATATTGAAAGACAACATTTATTTTGAATCTTTAAATCCCCGTTTTAATGCTTACATCGATCTCAAAAACACATCTTTAAAAAATTATTCTAAAACTAATCGTAACAAAGTTCGCAATTCGAGAAGAAAAGGATTATATCTCGAAAAAGCAATAGAGTCTGATATCGAAAGTTACTATAGACTAGAACAACGCGATAAACCTCTATCTTACTACCGCAATTTGTTCGCGACTTTTGGCGATAAAATAGAATTACTTCTAATCAAAGTCAACTATGAGAGTTTTATTAAAAATTCGCAAGATTTATACGAAGAAGAAGCCGACCGCAACAATCTCTATAACGAAATCTTACACCGTAGCAAACGGGAAGCTGATTTGCATCGAAAGATGTCGAGCGATTCCAAATTACTAGTAATTAAAAACGAAATAGTTACAGCGACAGAAGGACTACGCACAGAGGATAACTGCGTAGTTGCAGGAGCAATCGTAATCAAATATGATAATCGTGCACACATCTTCGAAAGCGCTTTTGACCGTAACCACCCTCTTTTAAATGCCAACTACTTTCTCTATGATTCTCTCATCCAAAATTATAAAATGGACTATGACTATCTAGACTTAGGGGGCATAAGTGGCGACTTTAAAAGCACGAACCCTTATCGAGGATTAAATAACTTCAAACTGGGTTTTGATGCAAAAATATACGAATATATCGGAGAATTTGACCTCGTATTTAACCGTACAGCATATGATGCCCTTTTGACTTCGGGTAAATTAGCTACTGAATTTAATAAGTCTCATTAAGAGGCTTATTTTTTAAATATAAAAGCTGAGACCTCAATGTTTCAGCTTACATCTTTTTTTTGGGAGAATCTAATGATGCCAGAATTGTTTTAGCCATCGGAACTAAAGATAACGAATTTCCATATATCCCTTTTTGTTGTTCGACAAATGCATCAATTTCATCATCATTACTAAAAACTACATTTTCTCCAACTCCTTCGAGCTGTGGATATAGCGACAATATATGAAATTTTGCATTTTTAGAATACATAGAAACGCCAGAGTCTGTTAAAAACTCCTCACCCGTCAAATATCCTATAACTTCTCGGACATCAGTCATGTTTGTGAACAACTTACCGCTAGTTATATTTAGTATCTTCCCCAAATCGAATTCTTTTGAATAATTATCCATGACAAAACTCCTTCCTTTGTAATTTACAAAATAATTGTAACATAAAGATTCGATAAAAACAAACACCTTCAAAAAAGGGCATCACTTTTGGCAATGTTCACAATAATAGGCGCTTCTACCTTCTAACTTTTTCCTTTTAATAGGTTGCCCACAAATACTACACGGTTTCCCTTCTTTACCATGAACTTGAAGAAGTTCTTGAAAATGACCTATAACACCTAAGCTTGACGTGTAACTTCTAATAGTCGACCCGCCCATCTCATAAGCTTTAGTCGTTATTTCTAAAGAAGACTCTATTATTTTCTTGCACTCTTCTTTAGTTATTTTATCTACGGATCTAAATGGAGATATGCGTGTTGCAAAAAGCACTTCGTTTGCATATATGTTTCCTAAACCATTTATAATCGACTGGTCTAATAGAGCCTGTTTAGCAGGAATTTTCTTGCCTTTAAATTTTTCCAAAAGATACTGAGGAGTAAGCCTTTCATCATCGGGTTCAAACCCCAATTTTTTAATACTAGGATTTTCTTCGATTTCATCCGTCTTTACTAGTTCCATACGACCAAACTTGCGCACATCGTCGTAACGCAACTCCATCTCATCATCAAATTTGAAGATTATATGAGAGTGTTTCCTCATCTCTTCTTCACTGTTCACATAGAAAAACTTTCCTTCCATGCGAAGATGAGATAAAATTGAGTATTCTCCTAACTTGAATATCAGCCACTTACCGCGCGATTCGATATCTTGAAATGTTTTACCCTTTAACGTATTTTCAAACTTTCGCGCATCGCCTACGATTAAGTTATCGTATAATACGCGAACTTCTTTTATCTTTTTCTTAAGTATCTTTTTCTTTAACGTATCCCTTACGACACGTACTTCAGCTATTTCTGGCATTTTATTCCTCCTCAATAGAATCATAATTTTTAAAAAAATCTACCACTTTATCCATTTCTTCAAAATTTTGCAAATAGGGTATATGAATAAACACGACACGTGTATTTAGTTTTTTTCCCCAAATCTGTTTCATCATTTGATAATAAGCAAAATTACAGTAAGAATTACCTGGACTACAAGAAAGCTTATAAGTTATATTGTGCTCTTTTAAAGATGCTTGTAAAATATTTAAATCGAAATTTGTGTGATACACATTTTCATCTATAGTAGCTTGTTTTTCAATCGACAATTTTTTAAGAAGAGGCTTCTGCCCAAACATGATAATTGTATCCCAGTAATTATCTAGTATCATGCTTACTTCCTTCTGAATAACATCAAAATCGTTAGTAAAAAGGAAATGGTTTTTACCGTCTAGCCGTTCTATTAACTGAAGAGAACAACTAACATCATGTTCATTTGCTTTTTTAAAACCGGTATATAACACTTTACTTCGCTTCATACCAATTTTTTCCCGATTCGATTTCGACTTTTAATGGCACTTTTAATTCAGCCACTTCTTCCATGTTTCTGCGGACGATTTCTTTTACTTCCTCTAGTTCGTCGTCATAGACGTTCAAGATTACCTCGTCATGAACTTGTAATATCAATTTACTCTTTAAGTTTCGTTTAGCTAGTTCGTTCCAAATGTTGACCATCGCAATCTTCATGATGTCGGCTCCCGTTCCTTGAATAGGTGTATTGAGTGCGATTCTCTCTCCACCTGCCCTTACCATATACACAGCACTTTTTAGTTCATCTATATAGCGTATACGGTTATATATCGTCTTAACATAGCCTTTTTCATATGCCGAGCTCTTGATATTCTCCATATATTGATGTACTTTAGGGTACATTTCATAATACTTCTCAATAAACGCTTTCGCATCTTTAGCAGAAATGTTCAAGTTTTCGCCTAAACCGAACCCGCTTATACCGTAGACGATGCCGAATATGACAGCTTTTGCCGTGCTTCTTTGATATTTAGTAACTTCCTCTAGAGGTATGCCATGTATATCAGCGGCGACGCGTCTATGGATATCTTCACCATTTTTAAACGCTTCAATCATCGTCTCATCGCCCGAAATAGACGCCAAGATACGCAGTTCGATTTGTGAGTAATCGGCACTCATTAGACTTGCGCCTTCTTCGCTGATAAAAGCTTTCTTGATGAGTTTACCTTCCTCTTCTCTAGCAGGTATATTTTGCAAATTTGGCTCGACACTCGATAGACGACCCGTTCGCGTCAAAGTTTGCTTATATATAGTATGGATTTTTCCATCCTCTTCTATGTAACTCTCCAAAGGCTCTACATAAGTATTATAGAGTTTTGTGAGAGTTCTATAATTCAAAATAGTCGACACGATTGGATAATCGTTCACTAACTTCTCTAATATACCGGATTCGGTACTATAGTTTCCCTTCTTCTTAGCAGGATATGGAATACCCATTTTATCGAACAATACTTCTCCTAGTTGTTTAGGGCTTGCTATATTGAAACGTTCTCCTGTTTCTTCGTATATTTGTGCTTCTAAAACGTCTATTCTTTTCTTCAATTCACTTTGCATATCGAGTAGAAGGTCCCTGTTCACTCTTATACCCGTAAGCTCCATATCGGCAAGAACCCGCACTAAAGGCATTTCGATGTCGTTATATAGACTGTCCATCTCACTTTCCTTTAGCCTCGTAAGAAGTTCTTCCTTTTTCTCCCAAATAAACTTTGCTTTTAAAGCCATACCCATTTGAAAAGAATCGCTACCTACCTTTTTCTTAAGCAAGTCCTCATAATAATAAACTGCCACCCCGTCATCACTCATCTTCAAAGACAAATCGTCTTTAGTCGTATTGTCTAGCAAATAGTATGCAATCATCGCATCATAATCGCTGTTATTAATATCTACCCCACGTCTGTGAAGTAAAATCATATTCTTTTTAAGAGCATAAGTATAACGTAATCTCAGATTCATTTTTCGAACTACATCTAGTACTAAATGTGCTGGCACATAGTAAGCCGTCGTCCCATCATACAAACTGAGCCCTAGTATATCTGCATAATGATAATTATCTCGATCGCACTCGATATAATATGAAAACTCGAACGCATTGTCGATATCTTCGACTTTTTCCACAACTTTATATTCGAATTTCGTCTCTGCTACTTGAGAGAAATCCATGTTTTTTAAGAAAAAGTGGAATTCTAATTGTTGGAACATCTCTTTTAATTTTGCTTGGTTAGGTCCATCATAGGTGAGTTCGCCTAAATCGATTTCGAGAGGAACCTCCCTATAGATAGTCGCGAGCTCATAGCTGAAGTAGGCGTTATCTTTATCTGCTTCTAGTTTTTCCTTCATCTTTCCTTTGATTTCGTCGAGATGTTCATAGACACCATCCAATGAACCGTAAGTTTGGATAAGAGTCCGTGCCGTCTTTTCGCCTATACCTTTGACTCCTGGTATGTTGTCACTCGCATCGCCCATTAATGCTTTTAAATCGATAATCTTTATCGGGTCAAAGCCGTACTCTTCTTTAAAAGTATCGACTGTATAATAGATGCTATCTTTGCTCTTTAGCATTTTCATGCTTACAACTGGACTTATTAGCTGCATCAAATCGTGGTCGCTCGATATGATGAGACCGTCGTATTCTGGGTCTAAGTCTGCTTCTCTCGCAAGAGTACCTATGATGTCGTCAGCTTCGTAGCCTTCGAGTTCCAGATGTTTTATTCCCATCGCATCCAAAATCTCTTTGGCAATCGGCATCTGACTTTTTAAATCATCCGGCGTAGCATTTCTACCAGCCTTATATTCTTTATATTTATCGTGTCTAAAATTTTTCCCGATATCGAATGCAACAGCCATATACTGAGGGTTTTCTTCCGCGATTATCTTGTTTATCATCGAAACAAACCCATATAGAGCATTTGTAGCTTGTCCTTTAGAATTTCTCATAATAGAACCCGAATAAGCCGTCGCAAAATAGCTCCTAAACATCAAATTGTTGCCGTCTATTAATAGCACTTTTTTCATACATTACCACCATCAATACTAGTATAACATCTTTCCAACTAAAAATAAAAAGGAAAGTGACATTTATGGCAAAAAGATGATTATCAATATATTAAGCCTATTTTTTATCGATTTATAGCAAAAAATACCAGAAATCCAACAGAAATTCGACGAAAACGCACAAAAAACTTGACTTTTTTCGAAAAATGCATATAATATAAGCCACTTATAAAAAAGGGGGAATTATCAATGAACGAAATAGAGACATTGAAATTACTTGGCAACATGTTTGCCTTAGAAAACGATAAGAATTATACAGACGCGGTAATCACTTTAGCGGGAAACTGCAGTCAAGAAGAAAGTAAAAAAGCTTTAGAAACTGTTTTCAAGGCTATCGCTAAAAGCTTTGCATCTAATACATGCGTAGCTGAATATTTGAGTGATGAAAATAAAGCGGAATACGACAAATGGATTAAAGATATATATACTTCTAACGATTTTAGTAATAAACAACTTATAATTACATTTCTAGATAGTATTTATATTGATTCTTACTGCGCTATGATGTCATCATGCTTTGATGAATTGAAGCCTGCACTTCTAAAAACGATTAAGACTATCGGTCACAAAGACATGGAAGAAAAAGTAGGAAAACTTGAAAAAAGTACCGTCTTGGACGTTAAAAAAGAAATGTTCACTTCTTGCATAAACGAACTTTTAGTAATCATTAATCAAAAGATGATGATAAATGCCAAAGAAAAGACTTCAAAAAAAGAATTGAGTTTTCCAGCCAAAGCTCGTTTAGATAGACTTGAGACAATTTTTGAAGATATTAAAAGTTCAATGTGCGATGAAAATCTCAATATTGAAGAGTTTAAAAATAACCTTAATAGATTGATTGACTTGATGGGTAAATTAGGTAAAATAGTTGAAAAAAAGAAGGAAGATGAACCACTTTCAATGGAAAACAATCCAGAGACAGAAGAAAAACCTAATATGGACCCAGCTAAAAAGAAAAAGATAATTCAAATAGTAATCGCGTCCACTGTATTAGCTTCATTACTCGGAGTAGGAATATACTTTGGAGTAAAGAATTCTGACGGTAAACAACCAGAAAATCCTAGAACATCGGATTCACCAAACCCATCAGACTCACCAAGTTCTAACCCTAATATAGAGGATGAATTAAAACAAGCTAAAAATATAGTTCATCAAAATTGGGCTGAAAATAACAGTGAACTTACTGAAGATGAAATCGGCGAAGTTATTAAGGCTTTAAATGGCGGTGTAGCTGTTGCATCTATCGAAGACGTCGATTCTATATTAGTAGATATGTTAAATTTGAGTGTTATACCTGCAATCAATAACCTATTAGCAGGTGAAACGAACCCTGTCGCAGCACTCGACTTCTCTACACTTATACTTGGTGATAAAGAAGGTATCAAAGCTGTCGAAGATATGGAAGACTACTTAAACGGATGTTTAACTGATCCAGAAAATCGCGAATCATATTGCAGCAAAGCATTAAATGATATGGCTGTAATCATCGGTGAAGAAAAGACTCTCAACGGAATGAGCTTAGCTGACGATAGCAAAACAGACCCAGCTTTAAGGCTCGTCTGGTCAAGACTTGCTTTAGGTATCAACGGTTTTGCTGGAACTATCGATAACGAAGTTACAGTTACAGTAAATGGCAAAACATATTCTTTCTATGATGTGGCTGGTAATCTCGATATCGGTAAAGTTGCTGATAAAGCCAAAGAAGATTTAGGCTCTAAACCTAAAACTATCATATTAGATTAATAAAAGGGGGTAAAAATCATGTACGAAGAAAAAGAAAATAAAATTGATTGGAGTAGCATCTTAAAAAAAGTCGGCATAGTCGCAGCAGTGCTTCTAGTCATCTTTGGTATCTTTGCACTAGTAAATAGTTGTACTAAAAAGAAAGATGAAGACAAACCGACTACTAATCCAACTGAAATAAGTTTAGAAAATGAACTCGATGAATTAGAAAGAGCAACTCTAGAATACTTAAGTATCGATAATCTTCCAACGGAAATCAACGCTTCTAAGACGATTAGATTAAAAATACTAATCAACAGAAATTTGACTTCTGGAATCGTCGATAGCAAAAACAATACTTGTGATACGAGCGACAGCTATTCAGAAGTTACTCGTTTAGAGAACAGTTATGCTGTTAAGATGTCTCTATCATGTGGCGGTAAAAAAGCTGACCGCGTCATCTACGTAGGATGCTTTGAGAACTGTAATGGTGGAATTTGTAAGGGCGATGAAAATCTGACTGGTGGAATATGTGAAACGAAAAAACCAGATGAAGACAATAAGCCGAACGACAATAACACAACTACGACACCAGTTGACAAACCATCTACCCCATCAAATGGAATCGTTAAACCTAACTTCAATAACAACAACTCAAACAACAATAATTCCAATAACAGTTCTAATAATACTACTAACAATAACAATAATAGTAGTAACAACAATAGTTCATCAAATAATACGACAACTAAAAAACTTCAATATCAACAAAAGAGATGTTCTACTATTCAAAAATGTCCGAATGGAGACGATCCGGTAAACGGTGGATGTCTAACATATGGTCCAGTAACTTTATACGGTGTAGTAGAAACACAAAATGTAACGAAGACATCAACTTATACAGAAAAAGCAAATGTACCGCAAAAGACAACTACGAGAGTAACTCTAACGCTTAAACAATTTAACGAAGCTAAAAAAGCTACAAATACGACTTTTAAAGCAGTTAGAATTAACACTGACGGTACAACTACTTATGATAAGACTGTCACGAGTTACGGTTGTAAAAACGGTGTTAAACCTGTAAATGGCGTATGTACTTATACAACTAACACTACGGTAACAGAAAATACATGTAAAGATAAAACTTATACATATAATAAAAACAATAATACATGTACTAAGTTAACATACGGAATAACTAAAGTTGAAACTCCTAAATCTGTCGAATCATGTGAAACGATGTGGAGTTATTCAAAATATGTTTCTGGTTGGACTTTTACAGGAAGTACAAAATAAAAAGTTTCTGTTTTTGGAAACTTTTTTTTGCATAAAATTAATTATATGAACGAATTTCCACCTAATACAAATCCCGAACTATTTTCTATTTCGGCAATGGTTGTCGGACTTTTAATCGAAGATGACTTCAATGCCTCTGAGCTCAATGCCATAGGAAACTGGTTAATTCTCGTTGGACAGATTACTCTTACAACTGCTGCTCAACAACAGTTAATAGATAATCGTTATCAAAAAAACACGGGTAGTCGTATTAGATCAGATGCTAACAATCACATAAATGCAAATCGACCACTTGCTACAGTTGATGATATACAAAATCTTATTAATTATATAAACAGACAATAAAACGAGACTATTGTCTCGTAAACGTATTCAAATCCAATCTGAGCTTATCTGCAACAGTAGCTATAAATTCTGAATTGGTAGGCTTTGCTCTGTCGTAATCTACACTGTGACCGAAAAGCTCTTCCATATATTCGTAGTCTCCCCTATTCCAACTAACTTCGATTGCGTGTCTAATCGCACGCTCGACCCTAGAAGACGTCGTCTTATAACGTTCGGCAACTTCGGGATATAGTTCTTTAGTTATTCCTCCTATAATATAAGGATTATTATAGATTAAAAGTATGCTTTCTCTTATATATTGATACCCTTTAATGTGTGAAGGTATACCGAGTGAATGCAACATCTTACTAATTTTCGTTTCCAAATTGCCATTAACTTTAGTTAGTGAAGGACTGACAGTTAAATTGTTTATGACGTTCTCTAGATCGGAAACACCATACGGTTTTAACATGACATAGTCGACGTTTAAATTCTCTACATTGTTAAAGATTAATGCGTTTTTGACACTGGAAGTTAAAATAACCTTAAATTTTGTGTTCATCGCTTTAAATTCGTTTAAAAGCGTTAGTCCATCTTTTCTAGATAATAAAGTGTCCATGATTACGATATCGATTTCGTCTGCATGTTCACGAACTAATTTCAAACCGTCTTCTCCATTGTCTGCTATAAAGTTTACTTCGATTACTGCCGAACTGCTAAAATACTCCTTTACTTCATTGATGAGACTCGCGTCATCATCTATAAACAACGTGCGTATTTTATTATTCATAAGCATCTCCTTCTACTTTTACCACGCACATTTATTATATAATGTAAAATGACAAAATACTAGAAAATGTTTTGTCACTTGTCGTCAAGAAAAGTAAAACCTTGTCGAATTTTGTTACTCGACAAGGTTCTTGACAGTTCCCATTATTTGGGTATCCGTATATATATCATCTATGTTGAAAGTTTCGGCATCCAAGAGTATTTCTAAATCTGGAGTTAAGCCTTTACCATCCAAACATTCTCCGTTAGGCATGAGCCACATAGCGGTCGTATATTTAACAGAAGTGCCACCTGCTAGACTAGCCCTCTCTTGGACTTTTCCCTTCCCAAAGCTCTTAGTGCCCGTAATCTTCGCACCATACGAATACTTTAAAGCGCCTGCCAAAATCTCTGAAGCACTGGCACTATTTTGATTGATTAATACGCTTATAGGATAAGTTCTCTTCTCATTCGTCTCATCCTTCGTAACTTCGTGAACTTCTTTGCCTTCCAAAGAATATATTATTTTACCTTTTTCGATAAAAGACTCGGCGATATTTTTGGCAACTTGCAAATATCCTCCATGATTATCTCTCAAGTCGATAATTAACTTATCGAATCCCTGCTTCTCAAGCTTATTAAGAGCAATACTAAATTGCATGTCTGCTGTATCGTTAAATATAGTCAATCTAATATATCCGACTTTCGTATCTCCCTCTTCGAAAAGATGTGTCTTTACGACCGGGACAAAAAGAGAAGCAGTCTTGAGTTCAACTTCAAAGGTATCTTCGCCCCTTAATATTGTAAATTTGGCTTTATTGTTCTTCTTTAGTTTTTCGGTGACAACCTCTGGGTCTTTCCCCCTAACGTCTTCATCATCCACTTTAATTATTATGTCGCCTTTCTGTAACCCAGCCTTAAAAGCAGGCGTTTCGTCGTAAACCTCGACTATCTTTATTTCGTCGTCACTTTTGTTTATGCCTATTCCAACACCCATATATTTTCCATCGAGGGAATCGCTTAAGGAATCGGAAGACGAAGGGTCTAAATACGTCGTATATGGGTCACCTACCACCCCGTACATTCCTTGAATCGCTCCATCTATCAAAGTCTTAGAATCTAGAGTATCGTAATAGTTATCTACTAAATTGTTATATGCCGACATGAATTCTTTTAAATTTGCATCCTCATCAAGTAAGGCGAAGTTCACTCCACCTAAGTGTTTATATATGATTGTAGAACCTAAAAAACACATTACCATAGCTGTAATGACAACGATAACAAAAACCTCGAAAAAACTGAACACTTTTTTATTTCGTTTCATATTTTACACCCTATAACTAATATATCATAAACTATATAAAAAATCACAAAAATTGAAAAAATTTTACAAAAAAGAGTAACAATCTTTTGCTACTCTAATTCTTTCACTATCTCTTCTTCGCTTTCTAAGTATTTTGCGATTTTACCTTTTTTGATGAGCATCAATGTCGGTTCCTTTAAAGCCAATTCGCTCGCCTTAGTGGCGTTTTTATTGCTTTCTTCTTTTATATAATTTTTGTTAATTTCGACAGCTAAATCTAAGTAATACATGTTAGTCTTCTCCGTGTCGAAATTGCTCATGAGCGCATAGTAATAATTAGCCTTAGTTGTCGTCGGGTCGAAGGCGAAAACGTAATATTCGTCATCTGGTCGATTGAACACGTTTCCGACGTTGACATTGTTATAGGCAATGCTCACTTCACCGCTTTCTTCCTTTTTATCTACCCCATCCTTAATTAAAACCTTAGATGAGAGGAAGTATAATAACACCGTAATAAGTGCTACACCCAATAATATATATACGAAAGTCTTAATTTGGTCTGATTCGTCGCTCGTCTGTTTTATTACTTCATTTTTCGCGTCTATTTTTTTATTGTTTTTTTTCATAATTAAAACCACCTAAGAAAAATTATACCAAACATCTAACAAAAAAGGAAGTCAATTTCTAGATTTTGACATAATTAGCCCCTCTATTGCTCTTTTTATAGTATAGTGCTATAATCTAACTGTAAATAAATTTAGGAGAAGTTTATGACAAAAACTATAAAAGATGTTTTAGAAAACACCACAAATAATTATCCAAATAAGATTGCCTTTGAAGAGACATCTTGCAATATTACTTACCGCGAATTTTATGACAAATGTCTAAGTGGCGCGAGTTTCCTATTAGAGAAAAAATTACAAAAAAAGAACGTTCTCATCTTTATAGATAAAAGTATCAATTGTCTAGAAGCGATGTTCTCTTGCATGTGTGCAACTGCCGTCTATACAGTTGTCGATATAAAGAGTCCTATGAACAGAATAGAGAGTATCATGACTACTTTGCATCCAGCAGCCGTCATTACTGATGAGAAAAGTTTAGATAATGCTCACGAACTAGGTCTTCCGACCTATTTAATCGAAGAAATGGTCACGTTCACTAAAGACGTAAACGAGATAAACAAAGCAAACAGCACCATAACGGATTCTGACCCACTATATATTCTATTTACATCTGGTTCGACTGGCATTCCTAAAGGTTCGGTTATAAGCCACCGCTCTGTCATCGCTTATGCCCAAGATATATGTGACACTTTCAAAATAGACGAGTTTACCATCTTCGGTAGTCAAACACCTTTTTACTTCAGCATGTCTATATTGGATATTTTCTCTACCATCCTAAGTGGCGCGACTTTTAACATCATACCAAAAATGTATTTTTCATTTCCAGTAAAGCTAATAGAATACCTAAATACGTATAAGATAAACACTATCTATTGGGTTCCCTCTGCTTTATCGATTGTCGCGAATTTGAAGACTCTCGAAAGTATCCTTCCAGAGTATCTTACTAAGATTTTCTTCGCAGGCGAGACGATGCCTACCAAACAACTCAATATTTGGCGGAGACACTTGCCGAATGCTCAATACGTCAACCTCTTTGGACCGACCGAGATTACTGATACGGGAACATATTATATAGTTGATAGAGATTTTGCCGACACTGAACCGCTCCCTATAGGAAGACCTTTCCCAAACTGTGACGTTTTAATCTTAAACGAGCAAAATGAAGAAGCTTCAAAGCAAGAAGCAGGCGAACTGTGCTTTAAAGGTCCTTTCTTAGGCTTAGGTTATTACAACAACCCCGAAAAAACTAAAGAGATATTCGTCCAAAATCCTTTAAACAGTGCTTATCCAGAAACTATTTACAAAACGGGCGACCTCGTCAAATATAACGAATATGGTGAACTCATGTACTTGGGCAGAAAGGATTTTCAAATTAAACACATGGGCTATCGCATCGAGCTAGGTGAAATAGAGAGCAACATATTCGCCATCGACGGAATCTTATCATGTGCCTGTATCTACGATTCACAAAATAGCAAAATAGTGTTATTTTATCAAGCGGATAATATCGATGAAAAGACGTTATCAACGTTATCGAAAGAAAAACTGTTACCTTATATGGTTCCAAATGAAATCGTAAAACTTGATAGGATGCCTATGAACGCGAATGGCAAAATTGATCGCGTCAAATTAAAAGAAATGGAGAGATAATAAATGGAAAAATTACTAAAAATATTGGAAAGCATAAAACCAGGAGTAGATTTTAAAAACAGCAAAAATATGATCGAAGAAGGGCTTATCGATTCCTTTGACATCGTGACGATTATAGCCAAAATAAACGAAGAATTCGATATCGAGTTCAGCGTTCTCGAAGTAGTACCAGAAAACTTTGCCACAGTAAAAACTTTATACGATACGATAGAAAGGATAAAGAATAGTTAACATGACGATTCTTTCATTCTCTTTTTTTCTGTTTGTCGTCATACTCCTATTACTGTACTACTTAACGCCATCTAAATATCGTTGGATACATCTGCTTATTGGAAGCCTCGTCTTCTATTTTTGCTCTAGCAAATGGCTCATCATATTCCCGATACTTTCGACGGTTGTAATCTACATAATAGGCAGATTAATAGGTAAGAAAAACGAAGAGAGCGCCAAAATTAAAGATTTTGAGATCGCTGACGATGAGAAAAAGGTTCTAAAAGAAAAAAATAAAATACAAAAAAAGCGATTCGTCTTCATAGGCGTTATCCTATGTCTAATGTGTCTCGTATTCACAAAATATGCTGGCTTCATCTTAGAGAACCTCAACAGCTTCTTTAAAATCTTCAACCCAGATGCGAATATTACCGTTTCTAAATTGCTATTGCCATTAGGAATCTCCTACTACACCTTAGAAGCGATAAGTTATATAGTCGACGTCTATCGTGGGAAAATCCCTGCTACCAAAAACTTACTTCATCTCGCCTTATACTTATTGTATTTCCCCAAGATAATCGAAGGTCCAATCAGCAGATTTAACGATTTAGCCAAAAATTTCTTCGAAGAAAACAAATTGGACTTTAAAAATATCACTATAGGACTCGATCTTATAATGTACGGTTTATTTAAAAAGATGCTCATCGCCGACCGGGCAGGCATATTTGCCAACAGTGCTTTCACTAATACGACGGGTGGCCTTACGACTCTTTTAGCCATGGTTCTCTACACAGTACAGATTTATGCTGAGTTTTCGGGCTGTATAGACATCGTCCGCGGAGTATCTTACCTATTTAGCGTAAAACTTCCGACTAATTTTAGACAGCCGTTCTTCTCAAAATCTATCCAAGAATTTTGGCAAAGATGGCATATCTCACTTGGGGCATGGATTAAAGAGTATGTCTTCTTCCCTATCTCTTTATCGAAGATGAATACAAAAGTAGGAAAATTCTGCAAAGAAAAATTGCCAGCTTATCTCTCTAAATTTATAACGGTCGCCTTCCCGCTTTTCTTCGTTTGGATAGTAAACGGAATATGGCATGGGGCAAGCTACAAATACGTAATCTATGGGATGTATTACTACATAATCATGATGTTGGCACTGCTCTTAAAACCTCTAACCGATAAATTATTAGACAAGATAAAACTTAAAGACGGCGTCTTGAACACAATTAGAATCTTAAGAACTATTCTCATCGTCGTCGTCGGTATGACTCTTTTTAGAGCAAACACTTTGAGTCAATTTGGAAACATCATGGCGAGTCTTTTTAACCATAACACTGACGCCTTAGCTCATGGGCTGGTTATTATTGACTTCGTAATTCTAATAGTAGGAAACCTATTAATCTTAATAGTGAGTCTACTCGAAGAGAAAAAGAAGATATCTATAGAAAACGGCTTTACATCTAATCCGATGTGCCGTGCTCTCGTATATACATTCGTACTATGCTCTTTAGTTATATTTGGCATCTATGGTGACGGATATGACGCCTCCGAGTTTATATATGGAGCATTTTAGGAGATCATATGGAAAATTTAAAAAAACTATTAATTACAATAGGTCTTACTCTCGTGATGTCATATGCCGTTTTGTGGGTCGCATCACAAGTATTTATACCGAAATGGCTGTCTTCAGAACATAACCGCATCGCCTACATCGTCAAAGGCTTTTATAAAGAACCCAAAGATTCTCTAGATGTCATATTCACAGGCAATAGCGATGTCTTCAGAGGTGTCTCTCCGATGACGATATATGATAAGACGGGCATTCTCAGTTATAACTTCGTCTCCCCTGGTCAACGCATTTGGACAGGATATGCGATGCTTGAAGAGGCACTGCGCTTCCAAAAACCGAAAGTCGTTTTCTTCAACGTAGATGAAGTCTACTACACTTCGAAAGGCATAGGAAATGCTCATAAGGCTTATGACAACATGAAATTCGGAATTCCTAAGCTAAAAGGAATCCTAGATTCTGGCTATGTCCACAGCGGTAAATTCTCTCATCTTCTACCTATATTCGCCTATCACGACCGTTATAAAGAGTTAAAAAAAGAAGACTTTACTTATGCTTTCAGTGACTATACGGACTATTTAAAAGGATTAGACTTAATTGCCGAAGTAAAGAAATTTGAAGACGAAGACGATTATATGAAGTATTCATCAAAAACAGCAAAAATCCCAGATAAGAATCTAAAATATTTAGATCAGATGCGCGAATTATGTAAGAAAAAAGGTATAGAGTTCGTCCTTTTCGAAGTCCCTTCTCCCGATTCTTGGAACTATGAAAAGCACAACGCTTTTCAAGAATATGCTCAAAAATATAATCTAAAATTCGTCGATATGAATCTCTCTTTAGAGGAAATCGGCATAGATTGGAACAAAGACTCCGCAGACGGTGGAGATCATCTAAACGTCTATGGGGCTGAAAAAGTATCGGCATATCTTGCTAAATATATTGAAGACAACTTCTCTATTCAAAGCCATAAAAATTCTCGTTGGGATGACCACTATAAAAAATATCTTCAATTTAAAGAAGACGCAATAAATGGTATTCAAAATTAAAGACTGCAGGGGTTATTCCGAATCTTTTTATAAAAATGTCTTTAGTACTTTATCGGATTTTCAAAAAGAGAAAATCACAAAACGGAGAGATGAAAAAGACAAGAAATTATCTCTTCTTGCAATTTACTTAATAGCTGAACACACGAGAACTTTACCAAAGAACATAAAATATATTAATCGTAAGCCGACAATAGATAATTACTATATATCTATTACTCACAAATACCCCTATGTTGGCATTGCAGTATCGGATTCACCCATTGGCATAGACTTAGAGATAAATAGAGATTTAGACGAACAAACCATTAAATACCTAAAAGCCAACGATTCTAAAGATGCTCTAATAAAGTGGACACGTTTCGAAGCAGAGTACAAATCCTCATTAGAAAGTCAAAAAAAGACAGTGACTGTCATCTTAGAAAATGATTTAATTCTTTCGATATGTCAAAAAGCCGAGTCATAGAGAACTCGGTTTTAATTATTGCTACATTTTTTTATTTTATCGTAATCATCGATAATCTCCTGTTTCAAATAAGTATCTACCATACCTTTCGATTCATAGTTTATCGAATATAATGTCGGAACTCTATCGACGATATATTTGCACATACTCAGTATATAAACTCCGTTATCGTACTTTCTAAGCTTATCTTTAGTGAAATCTTCAAACACTTCGTCTAATAATACCCTAAAGTCGCCAACATCGAAATAGTCATCTTTTTCATCTTTGATACTCAAGAATCCGTGCTCGTTATATTCCAGATTAAAGTTAACTGTAAAAACATCCTGGTCATAACCTTCTATATGCTTAAATCGCTTTTTATAACCTATAATCGGCATTTCTTCTCCTCCTTATCACACTCTATATTTTAACATAGATAGACAAAAAAGGTTAAGATTTTTAATCTATGAAACAAATGCTATCTTTAATAAAACTCCCTACATAAGTACACTAAAAAAGAGTTCATCGCATAAACTCTTATTTATTTGATTTTAAATGTACTAATCAATTCATAAATATAATTGTCAGTAAAGTAATCCAATTGCATAAAAGAAATTATATACTTTTTCTCCCCGATGGCGATGTTTACTTCAACTGTATCATTAGCACTTTTTAGAAGATAACCAGTATAATCGCCTTGTATTTCTCTATAGCTACCTTCAACTAGTATAAGACTTACTAAATAATGTGATATGTAATTGTCCTTCATCTTATCTATACTCGTAAATATATTTATCTTTTCATCATTAAGGTTTGCCAAATATTTAATCAATTCAAAATCGTTTTTAAATTTATGATTTTCCATATAATCGTTAATATCGCTTTTATCTATCTTTGAATCTCCAAATATACCGACATTACTCGAAAACCCACTGACATAAGTAACGTAGTCGAAAAATTTGATAGCGGCTTTTACTTTGTTATCCTCATCATATAACACATAAGATACGAGTTTATCATTACCATCTAAATCGAATTGTTTAAAATCCCTAAAATCGTTTTTAATCATCATGTCGTTTGCTAAAAAATAATCGTTTTCATTTAACTTTTTATTTAGTAGAGTTACTGGTTCATCGACTTTTACTCTTTGTGTTTGCATTCCATTTGTGTTATATTTGCTCAAATGATATAACTTAAATCCTAAAAACGCCGCTAAAAGAACAGACAATATTATAATTAACGAAACAAACTTTTTCTTCATTAAAGCCTCCTTTCTTATTCTCTATTTTAATTTGATTTTAATACTATAGATATAGCCTCTTTTGCGCATTTTAAACATTTTTTACGCATTATTAATCCTAATATGCGCATTTATCAAATTAATAAGTTTGCAGGTAAGCTTTAATGGACTGTCTTACGTTATTCTCATCTAAAAAACAGATAGTTAAATTGACGTCATCGATAGATTTTATTAGGTGCTCATTATCCGTATATTCGACAGTCATATTTTTTAATATGTTGCTAATCGTATCCCTTTTATCGTTCTCTAAAACGTACTCATGAGATAATAATTCCTTCTCTTTATAATATAAGGTTACTTCTGCTCCATTAGTAATTGCCTCATCATTTGATCCAGAATAAATATTACTATAAGTCAGTTTATTGATAAAGATTTGCTTTTTAGCTTTATTATATATCACTTTTCCATTTAACATATAGCCATCCTTGTAAAAAAGAATTCCCTCCGTAGTAAAATTATAATAATCTCTAACAAATATAGATGTCCCCAGTATGATAAAAAAGATGACAGCCACTAATAAGATGCCACCAAGAATTTTGTTCTTAAACCTTTTTATTCTATTTCTGGTGTCATTTAAAGAAATTGGCTTATTACCCTTATTGCGCTCTCCGTGTAAAATTTCTAGAACAGTTACATCCAATGTTTTTGCTAATTTTTCTATGACTGAAACGTCGAGGTTTACTACCCCATTTTCCCATTTAGATATAGTTCTTCTATCTACACCTATAATACTCGCCAATTGAGCTTGTGTAATACTCTTTTCTTTTCGACAATCAGCAATAAATTTACCTACTTTTTCTAAATCCATATTTTCACCAATCTCCTTAAATTTTGTAAAGTGCATTTAACAAAATGCGAGAAACCTCAGTTTTATAAAATCCATTTTAAAATTAACAGTGACTTGAACGGCAATAAAATAAATTACTATTAAAAATCGAACTGTAAAAAGTTCGACCAATCTACCAAATATCTCAAAAAGTAGAACTAATCTTTTATTGCCTTAAAGTTTTTACCATTTGCTTAGCTCCTTTTATATCTTGCCTAGTCACACCAGGATTCAACCTTAAAGGTATTCTTGGTTCTTTTGTAACATTTATTTTTGGCATGTGCTTTAATTGTTCCAAAGAATACTTTGTAATAGGAATATCATAAATTTCAACTCGATAATCATCTTTTTTAACAAAGGCGACTTCGATACCTTGAATAGTCATAACTCCTTTATTTATCCTTACGATTAGTAATGAAGCATCATAGCCAATGCGGATATTAAAATCAATTGAAGAGAAGTTTATATCTTTTAAACTATTTCCAATATATCTTAAAAACCATGGATTATCTCTTAAATAAGCTCCTATAGATGAATTATAATCTGATTCTTCCTTTTCAAAATCTCTAAGATTTTTCGTTAGACGGTTGCTTATATAATTATAAATTCTTTCTTCGGTAGGGAACAATTCTTCACCATCAGGGTTTATAGACCCATCTAGATAGACATAAAATGTTTGTTCATCAGAATCTCTTTTAGAAACCAGCTGTAATAATTCAGCATAGGTCATATGTTCAATGTGTTTATCTGGTTGCATTATGCTATTAATCAATAATGCATTGTTATTGTCTTTTACAGCAAAACTTTCCAGGAACAAACCATCTTCAACTCTAAAATAAGGTTTTTCAAATTCTAATAATTGATTTGCATAAGTCATTTTCTTAAACAGTCCAACTCTTGAATAATGGGTTGGTATATTAGAATAAGGAAATTGTTTTCTTCTCTCATCTTCTAAATACTTATTAATATAGACATCAGATCCCGGTTTATGATGATATAACATGCCATCTTGACTAAGTATTGTAATCGCGTTTCTGTATGGAATCATAATTTGAACACAATCATCGCCAACATATTGTCTTTCAATTCTTTGTACTATCTCTGTCTGTTTTTTCATAATAAAATTTACTCCTCTTGCAAAATATTATATCACAGATTTTACATTTTTTACGATTTTCGTTACATTTCAATAATTTTCCTAACTATCTAATAAAAAGCTTTCACAAAATTCTAGTCTTTTTATTACAATTTTACACAAAATTATTTAACATTTGCGTCTTTTTTTCACAAAAATATAGAATTTTTAAAAATAAGCAATTTAAAAGCCCACAAAGTGGGCGAATACTCATTG
>CAZLNI010000004.1:13483-23814 GCA_964560995.1 uncultured Muribaculaceae bacterium | reverse complement strand
CCCTGGTCCCAAACCAGGTGCACTACCAAGCTGTGCTACTTCCCGAAAAAATAAGTGGTGCCCACGGCCGGACTTGAACCGGCATGAGTTTTAAAGCTCGCAGGATTTTAAGTCCTGTGCGTCTACCTATTCCGCCACATGGGCAAGGCACTGTCTTAATTTATAAGACAAAATGAGTATATAATATTTTATATTAATTTGCAAGCCTTTTTACAACTATTTATTTAAAATCTATCGCGTTGTCAACATCTTTATCATATTTTATTCCCTCTACGATAAGGTCATACAATCCATGACTATTTTTACAAAGTTCAGAAATGTCGGGTGCAATTTTTTCCATCAGCCCACCATTTAAAGCTTGTGTATTTAATCTCAAATAGATATTCCCACTGCCGCCTTTACTAGAATCGAATGGTTTAATGTCTATTCCTTGTTCTTCTGGAACTAGTTCGACAAAGTCATCGCCAAGAGCTTCCAACTCGGTGCTCTCTAAATCGCTAAATCCGCCCAGTAAAGACATTACTGTTATAATTTGCTCTGCCTTAGTATTTTCTTTTGTTGCTTCTACGCTAATGCCATCATCAGTCTGTTCTGTCATATCATTTGGTTTTACAGGTAGTTCTCCAATAACACTTTTCACCGATAGTTCTCTAATATAAGTTTTAAACTTCTCCTTAAACCATTCTGGTGCAGATGAGACATCGAATACGAACGTATCGTTAGGATTTCTCTTTATCCCCGCATCAGCTTTTAAAACTCCCGGCTTTACTACTTTATATAGAGGGTACTGAAATACATCTTCAACCGATATTGGTTGCAGACCTTTCAAACTATCCGCGTATATTACTTCTAAATTGCGAACGGTAACTTTATCATTGTTTTCCATACATATATCTCCTTTTTGTGCCATTATGATACCATAACTCTTTCATCTTTTCTAGAAATTTGACACATATTTACACATAAATGTAAAGTTGCTTATGATTTATAATTGGCACTTGCAATTCGTTAAATTATATGCTTGATGTTCATATAAATTTCACAAATGTGTTATAATATCAATTACATCGCAGGTACTTATCACAAAAACTAAAAAAGAAGGGAATGGTTTAAATGAAGATACTTATCGTCGATGATGAAGAATTAATAAGAACAGTGATTCGTGAATATGCCGAGTTAGAAGGTTATGAAGTAGAAGAAGCTAAAGATGGCATTGAAGCAGTTTCTAAGTGTAAAGAGAACAACTACGATCTCATCATCATGGACATCATGATGCCAAAATTGGACGGCTACCAAGCAGTCAAAGAGATTCAAAAGAACAAAAATACACCTGTCCTCATGCTCAGTGCGCGAGGCGAAGAATACGATAAACTCTTAGGCTTCGACTTAGGCATCGATGACTATGTTCAAAAGCCTTTTAGTCCCAAAGAACTGATGGCCAGAATTAAAGCGATATTAAAAAGAGTAAACAAAGTAACCAAAAAGTATACGATTGACGGTCTCGTCGTCGACGACGCTGCTCGCGAAGTTTATATTGACGGAGAAAAGACAGTTCTAACCTTAAAAGAATATGAACTTTTAAAATACTTGATTGAAAATGCCAACATCGCCGTCTCCCGCGAGCAACTTCTCACTAACATTTGGGGTTACGATTTCTATGGAGACGATCGAACAGTCGATACCCATATAAAAACCCTTCGCAGTAAGATTGGCAAATACAAAGATTACATTGTCACATTAAGAGGGGTGGGGTACAAATTTGAACACAAAGAGTAAAAAGTATTCCTTCAACTTTAAAACGACTTTGACTATAACCTTATACAGCATTTTTATCCTTTTATTACTTTATCTATTCCAAAATCTTTACCTCAACTACTTTTACGAAGTATATAAGATAGACGAAGTAGAAAATATAGTTAAAAGTTTGAGTGAGGGAGTAGAAGACTATTCCGTATTTTTAAAAAATATCAGCAACGATAAGGATGTCTGTATAGAATACATTACACCTCTAAAGACCGTTTTATACAACGAAAACATCAAAGGTTGCATTCTAAAAAATCCTAGTAATAAAACAGCACTCTTAATGGACCGTATGTATACGAGCGAAGAAAATAGGATGTTTTTTAAGATAACCAATCCCGCCTATAACACTAAGAGCTTTCTATATGGACTGCGCCTAGGAAACAACTACGTCTTCATAAATAGTCAATTGGAGTCATTAGATACGACTAATAAAGTTTTAAAACGGCAAGTCATATATCTTTTAATAGTCGTTATCATTTTATCGATCGGAATCGCTTCCTTCGTTTCTCATTCGATTACGAAACCTATATTTAATATAACCAAAAAAGCTAAAAAGATGGGACAAGGCGATTTGACCGTAAAATTCGCACCTTCTGACATAAGTGAAATCGACGAACTGTCAGAAACTCTAAACTACGCGATGACCGAAATGACTAAGATGGACGACTATCGAAGAGACCTCATGGCTAACGTTGGACACGACTTAAAGACACCTCTGACGCTCATCAAATCTTATGCCGAGATGGTAAGGGACATCACATATAAGGATGACAAAAAGCGAACCGAGCATCTAAATGTCATCATCAACGAATCCGATAGACTAAATGAATTAGTTAACGACATCATATCGTTATCCAAACTAGAGGCTAGTGCTGAAAGTTTACAAAAAGAAAAATATGACATCGTAAAAGAAGTTAAGGAGATAATCCAAAAGTTCGAAATCTTGGAACTTACCGAAAACTACAATTTCGTCTATACGGGACCAGAAAGTGCTATGATAGAAGCCGACAAAGGGAAAATAAACCAAGTTGTCTATAATCTCATCAATAACGCGATTAACTACACAGGAGACGATTTAACCGTCTACATAAACATCTCCAAAGTCAAAACTGGCTACCAAATAGAGATAATAGATACGGGAAAAGGAATCGACGACGAGACGATTAAACGCGTTTGGAACCGTTACTATAAAACCGAGAAGAAACACAAACGCAACAAAGTTGGTACGGGTCTAGGGTTATCTATAGTAAGAGAGATATTAGATGCCCATGGATTTACATATGGTGTAAGAAGCACCTTAGGTAAAGGAACTAACTTTTACTTTACTATTAAAAAATAGGCTTTTAAAAACAATTTTAAGAAAATGCCTTTTTTTTATTGCATTTTTCAATTATCTTTGTTAAACTTGTTATAGTAAAGGAGGAATATATCACATGGAAAAAGAAAGAGGAGACGGAAATACAATACTATTAACTGTTATTGGAGTTGCAACTTTATTAGTTGCTTTAGTAGGTGCAACATTTGCATACTTCTCAACTCAAATTCAAAATGATGCTCAACAGAGCGTTGGCATCACTACAGCAGCTCCTGCAGGATTATCATACTTAGGTCAAAAATTTGAATTAACTAATATCATTCCTGGTACTACTAATACAGATGAACAAGGTAAATTTGAAGTTACTAATCCTGGAACTAGCACTGTTGCTCAAAAATATGATTTAGAACTTGTAGTTGACACAAACACTCTAAATAACTTTGATGGAGATGGTCAATTGCTTTTGAGTGTAACTTCAGCTAATGCAACTGTTTCAAATACAGCTGACAATGCAACAGCTATCACAGATGGTGTACAATGGGATTTGACAAATGGTGACGATCTTACTACAGAGCAACAAGCTAAAGCAACTGCTGCGGGACTAACTACAAAAGGAACTTTGGCTAGAGCCGCTAAAAACTACGTTTTCGTTCAAAATCAAAGAATTGAACCTGGTGTAACTCAAACATATCAGATGACTCTTAACTTTGTTAATTTTGAAAACGCAACTCAAGACTATAACCAAGGTAAAGCATTTAGTGCTCACGTTGAGTTAAAGAATCAAGTTAGCGTAAAATAGTTTTGTAGCTATAAATAGAGAAGCACTTGCTTCTTTTTTTATTTTGTGTTACAATACATCTACTCAAAAGGGGGAAAAAATATGAATAAAGTGTGCGCGAATTGTAGGCACTTTGCTGTCGATTATGTAACCGATGCTGGTATTGCGCCATGTGAAAAACAGAATAACGAAAATCACTATGCTGATGATATAATTGCACAAAGATGCCGCGATTATAGTGAACGAAGATATGATATAGGCAAAGCCGAACGAGCATTTAGAGATGCAAAAGAATATAGAGAAAAGAATAGAGGTTATTCCTCATCTGGATGTTTTATTACGACGGCAGTTGTTCATATATTAGGAATGAGAGATGATTGTACTCTATTAGAGACATTGCGCTTTCTTAGAGGTCATTACATGCAATGTAACCCACAATATAGGGAACTATTATTGATGTACGATACGGTTGGCCCAGCGTTAGCTACAGCGGTAAATCACGATGAAAATAACTACGCTGTTGCTCAAGATATTCTCATCTATTTAAAGAAAGCTCAACATTTAGTTGCATTAGAGATGATTGACGAAGCTATTAGTCTTTATAAAGACATGACCGAAAGATTGATGGAAAAATATATGATTAGAAGTTGCTGGATAGGAGACCGAGTTATAGAAAATTATGACCAACTAAAAGGTGGGCATGGAGCTTTCACAATAACTAAGAAGGATTAACTTCTTTTTTTATCGCCCGTCATCGAGAACCGTGAAACGCTAATCGCATAAAATAGAATAAAAAAGGAGATTCATATGGAAAAGACAAAAAGTATAAAAAAAGCGAGTATAATCGGCATTATCAGCAATCTGTTTCTTTTCACTATTAAAGCACTAATCGGATTTTTTACAAATAGTCAAGCTATGATAATGGACGCATTTAACAGTTTTTCTGATATTATCTCATCCGCCATTACCTTTATAGGAAACCGTATAGCTAGTCGACCACGCGATGACGATCACGACCTCGGTCACGGTAAAGCAGAATATTTTTATTCGCTCATAATCAGCATTTTGATGTTTATTTTGACGTTTAAAGTTGCGAGTGGCTCAGTTAAATCCTTATTTGCTAAAGAGACATATATATATTCGAATTGGCTTCTAGTAGTATGTGCCATCACTATTATACTTAAATTTATACTTTATCTATATACGAATAAAATTGCTAAAAAATACGATAATCTTCTCATCAAAGCAAACTCTATAGATCATCGCAACGATTGCTTTTTGACCATTGGCAACATGATTTCTGCCATATTTGCTTCTTTTGGAATTACAACGATAGACAGCATAGTAAGTCTCATGATTGCAGTTTGGATATTTATATCTGCTTTAGGAATCTTTAAAAACAGTTATAACGTCCTTATGGATAAAGCTATTTCTGCTGAAATAAAAAAGAGAGTTTTAGATATAATCTTGTCTCACGATGAAGTAATAAAAATAGACCACTTCAATTCTACGCCGATAGGATATCAATACCAAATATCTTTCACCATCTTCGTCGACGGCTCTCTATCGACATTTGCAAGTCACAACATAGCTAACTCACTAGAAAAGGAGATTGCTAGGAAAGTACCAGAAATATTTTTAACGGTCGTCCATGTCAATCCATACGACCTTCCCACAAAAGAAGAAGATGCTCAAGATGTTCTCGATATCGCTTAGAGTTTCTCTTTTTTTCTTATAACAAAAAAGATTTTACTTAATCCGCCTTTTATAGTATAATGATGTATATAAAAATGGAGTGTTTAATGTGAGGAAAATAATAGCGAGCATCGATATCGGTAATGATAGTATAAAACTCATCGTAGGCGAAATTTTTGAAAGTCGTCTTCACATTTTAAGTGCATCAAAAGTAGACACACGCGGTTTAGAAAGAGGACGAATAGTCGACCGCGACGGATTAGTAAACTCTATTAAAGAAGCTATTCATGAAGCTAATGATACTCTTGGAGTAGATGTAGAGAAATGCATTCTCTCGTTAAGTATGAAGAGTTCTAGGATAAATAAATCGGCTGCCGCTATTAAAATAAAAAACGAGAATAACGAAATTTCATCTAAAGACATCCAAGACCTCATGGCAAAATGCGCCGACGGCAAAGTACCAGAAGAGTACTGCTTAGTAAGCGTTCTTCCCGTCGAATTTACGATCGATAATGATGTCGTAGTAAAACATCCAGTCGGCAAGACGAGCGAGAACTTGGGACTTAAAGCCGTCGTCGTATCTTCTCCTAAAGACTACGTAAAAGATATGTTAGATGTCGTCAATGCTGCAGGGCTAAAAGTTTTAGATGTCGTCCCAAGTGCTGTCTGCGACTACTATGCCCATAAAACCAACTTGGATGAAGATGATTATGGTGTAGTAGTTAATCTCGGTTCCGAATTTAGTACTATATCTACTTTCGATAAAAGTATTTTAACAGATTCTGTGACGATTAAAAACGGTGGCATA
This sequence comes from uncultured Muribaculaceae bacterium, assembly GCA_964560995.1. Classification (GTDB taxonomy): domain Bacteria; phylum Bacillota_I; class Bacilli_A; order RF39; family UBA660; genus RUG11867. The sequence continues at coordinate 17,415 of CAZLNI010000004.1, read as the reverse complement.
AATATCATCAACGATATCAGTTTCATTTGCAAAATAGATGACAATGATGCTAAAGCGATATACAAGGATATCGTCCTCGCTTCGAATAAACTCGCCAATCCAAACGAATATCGTTTAGTAATCAACTTTGAAGGCGAAGAAATAAAGTTAGACCAATTCGAAATGAGTGAAATAGCATCTAGCAGGATAGTAGATATATTAAATTTAGTTAAAAAACAAATAAATATCTTAACAAAAAAGGAAATTAGTTATATAATTGTAACAGGAGGCCTAACTGAGCTTCGAGATTTTAATTATACTCTCGACGCTGAATTCGGTAAAAAAGCCACTTTGGGCAAGTTGCAACTGATTGGAGCAAGAGACAATTCTTACTCTTGTGCTGCAGGTGCGATTATGCTTTATAACGAAAGGCTCGAAACGAAAGGTAAATCTGTATCGATTTTTACTACTGGAAATCTTGATGATTTACGACTAGGAGAAAAAGAATCGAATACGAATAACAATTCCTTACTTGGTAAGGTATTCGGGTATTTCTTTGATAATTAGTTAGGAGATGAAATTATGAACGGATTAGAAATGGATCAAATTGCAAAGATTAAAGTAATTGGTGTAGGTGGAGGCGGTTGTAATGCCGTTAACCGTATGATAGAATCAGGTGTTAGAGGAGTCGATTTCATCGTCGCAAACACCGATTTACAAGTTTTAAATAATAGCAAAGCACCTGTAAAACTTCAGATAGGTTCAACCATAACTAACGGTTTGGGAGCGGGCGCTAAACCAGAAGTAGGTAAAGAGGCTGCACTCGAATCTAAAAGTGAAATAGAAGAAGCCTTAAAAGGCGCTGACATGGTATTTGTCACTTGTGGAATGGGTGGCGGAACTGGTACAGGTGGCGCTCCCGTCATCGCGGAGATTGCTCAAAGTCTAGGTGCTTTAACAGTAGGTATAGTTACGAAGCCTTTCCGTTTCGAGGGCAAAAGGCGTATGGAACAAGCTTTAAAAGGTGTAGATGAGTTAAAGAAAAACGTCGACACATTGATCGTCATTCCTAACGATAGACTCCGCGATATAATCGATAAATCGACACCTATATCTGATGCATTTAAAGAAGTAGATAACATACTCCATAGAGGTGTCCAATCCATCAGTGATCTAATCGCTGTAACTGGTCTTGTTAACCTAGACTTCGCAGACGTCAAAGCTGTCATGGAAAAACGAGGAAATGCCCTTATCGGTATTGGTCTAGGAGTAGGCGAAAACAGAGCTATAGAAGCTGCTAAACACGCCGTATCAAGTCCGCTACTTGAAACAAGCATACAGGGCGCAACCGATGCGATTATCAACATCACTGGTGGTAAATCTCTAACGTTATTCGAAGCTGAAGATGCTGCAGAAGTCGTAAGAGAAGCTGCAAACACAGATATCAATACTATATTCGGTGCGGTTATCAATGAGAATCTAAATGATGAAGTCGTCGTCACAGTCATTGCTACAGGTTTTGACGATGACGCCATAAGTCGTGAAGGCGACTATATACCAAAAGAAGATAGAAAGCCATCTAACGAATCAGATGATTACGATCTTCCACCATTTTTAAGAGATAGGAACTACGAATAGTTCCTATTTATTTTTTTCTTTACTTATGCTAATCTATTATTAGATGGGAGTTTTAGATATGTTAAAAAATAAAAAAGCTTATAAAGAGTTGGTGCTTAGAAGAGATGTATGTCGTCTTGTTTATGAGTTGAGACAATACCGCTATACTACGGTTAAACTTCATCCAACCGTAGTACACTCAAACTATGATTGTAGACGTTTTGTCTGTGAATATGGCGATTTTACGGAAAAGCTGAATAGTATTATGGTTCGCGCAAGAGTCTTAAAGGGCAACCCAAACTTTTTACAAGATTATCAAGATAGTCTTGGGAGTAGATGTATTAAACTATATGAAGAAAGTACCGATGAAGATAAAAAACAAATTAGTAAAATACAAAGCGAAATCAATACTATTACTTGGCTTTGTCACGATAGTAAATTCTTAAGTATAGAATTAATGGAACTATATAGGACATTTCCAGAGGATGAGTGTCCAATAGAAAGAAATACCCTTGAATCGGCAATTACTACGTTATTAAGCGATTATGCAGTTTATGATGCCAAATCAACAGAACGTGCATATTTAATGACAGTAAGTACCGAAGATGATGACAAAATGGCTCGTTTCAATAATTGGTACGGTATGTATTTTCTCGACAAAGAAATATCTATTGAAGATTTAAAAACTGACTTCGACGAATTATTTGAATTTGTTACAAACGGCAACGAAGAATATAGAATCAGATTAAAAAAATATATAGGTCCTTATCTTGTAAGAAAAACTCCACTGGACGAAGATCAACTTGTCTATATGATAGAAAACGATAGAGATATTCTAAACCGAATAATGACTTATTTTAAGTCATCTCTTCCTTTTAATCTAAACGAATACTTAGAAGCTTTGTTCTTAGAGGCGCAAACTGGAGAAGCGAAGATAATTCATTATCCTAACTCGCCTTTCGCCAAAGAGAAGATTACCGCTAAAGATATAGGAGACTTTTTAGCCAAAAATATTTACGAGCTTCAACGATTATATAGAGGAACAAGCTTAGAGATGTTGGCCGACATAGCTAAAAAATCAGCTCTTTTACCAAATGGCATAGATCTCATAGTCGCATTAGAAAAATCATTAAAAAGATCACCAAATAACGATATACACATTAAATTAATGACAGATACGTTTTTAAGTGAGTGCGCAGCCCTTATAGATACGAGAGAAAGACTGACTTTCACTATTAAACAAATTAAAGATAAAAAAGCACACCAAGATAATTAGCAGTCGATACTTCGATTGCTTTTTTATGTGACCAAAATTTGACATACTTAAGTGCCTGTGGTATTCTTATTTATATAAAGGATAGTAATTATGAAGTTAAATAGATATACCAAAATGCTCTTCGCGGCGATTCTAATCGTGGCTGTTTTATTGCTCTTAAAGTCGAATGTTACCTTCTCCTATGAACCAAAAATGGGAGATGACAATTTAAAAAATAGGGCTCTTGAAATAAATTCTGATCTCGTCCAGTCACTGTACTCTAAATTGACTATTTTAGATGACTCACTTCTAACAAGCAATTATAAATATGCTTACTTTAAGATGTCATCCCCCGAGAAAGAGTTAAGCACTGAAGAAAAGTTATATATTGCTATAGAAAATATGTATACCGCCAATATGCTCGAACTAAAAAGGGAAGATGATATTTACAAAACGCGCATAAAAGCAGAAGAAGTTCTAGACCAAGCCAAAAGGCTCTTCAAAGATGAAGGTATTAATCCTAATACTCTAAACTTTGAACCATCTTCTAACTGTGGAATAGTCTCCTACTTATACACAGGTGAACATTATGAACTTGGCTTCAAAAAATGCGACACCAAAGAAGAAGTGAATAAGACAGAACTAGTAAGTGCCAAAAAAGAAGACAATTATGTCATCTTAAGAATTAAGTCCCTCTATGCAACGTACAAAGAGAAAACAAAAAAAGAAAAAGAGGGGCACTATCTTCTAAAAAATTATAATTCCGAAGATGTTATTAATACTGTTGATGAAAGCAAAATAGATGAAGAATTAGAAAAAACCATAAAAAGTGACTCAGTAGATGAATACGACTTTTACTTTGAACTTAGAGGAGAAGACTATTACTTATCAAAAATTCGCCTACTTAAAAAGGATTGACTCAATCAATCCCTTTTTTACTGTCATTAAATATTTTCCGATTATTCAATAAACGCTCATCTTGAGGTTTATATTCGAGAGCTAAGTCGACATTTTCAATAGCCTTATCGTAATCTCCTAGTTGATAATAAGCTAAAGACAGCACGTCGTAAACGGTACCATC
>CAZLNI010000004.1:0-13473 GCA_964560995.1 uncultured Muribaculaceae bacterium | reverse complement strand
CTTTGGATGTTCTGTTATCCTTAATGCCAAATCTCCATATTTTAAGACATCTTCCCATTCCTCTAACTCATAAGAAAGTAGAGCTCTCTCGACGAAAGGGTCTCTCAAATAAGGAGCTTCAGCCATAGCTTTATCTAACCACATCTTAGCCTCTTCGTAACGTTTTAAGTTTTTGTAACATCTCGCAATAAATCTCATCGAAGCACAACGTTCATCGCGCCAGGTAGCAGTTGGCAAAGATAAGTGGTAGATGAGCGTATCGATTGCCTCGTTCCATCTGCCATAATACATATATTCGCGACCTAAGTAATGCGCATTGCGGTCGTCTTCTGGACTTTCCTTAACCGAAAGTTCCAAAAGTGGCAAATAATTTGATCGAGATTTGTCTTTGTCGGGATAATGGTTTACAGTGATTTCCTCAGTCGTTTTATAGACCTCTATGCCGTCATACTTGAGCACTTCGTGCACTGGATGAACCCACTTATAGCCTTTTCTCGCGTGTATCTTCTCGATATAGAAGTTTACAAGCGGCTTCTCATTTTCATCTAAAAGCCAATTATAGTTATATCTAAGCCTCGTCGTTCCGTCATCCCAAATGCTTTCTAACTTTTCTCTCCAACCAGCTTCGAATACTTCATCTAGGTCGGTACAGACGCATATGTCGGCATCTTGAGGAACTAAATCGAGCGAATAATTTCTGGCCACATCGAATCTCCACGGGTCGACTTTTTTAACTGTAACATTTACACCCAGTTTTTTTAATTTTTCCACAGTGCCATCAGTAGAGCCCGTATCCATGACGTATATTTGGTCAGCTTCCTTCATAGAAGAAACCCATCTATCGACGAATTTTTCCTCATTTTTTGAAATAGCATATACGACAACTTTATATTTCTTATTCATATTAAACTTTACAATTACTTTCTATCGACTTTATAGATGTTTGTCAAAAATTTTGTAAAGCGATAGTAAGGATTCGTATTATCTCCTTTCTTCAATATCATATGTTTTAAACGCTCACGGAAGAAATTATAAAACCCAACTAATTAAAACTTTTATGCAATATTTTCGATAAAGCTAGCAAAATAATAGAGTAATGCTTTGATTAAAACTTTACAACAGCTTATAAATTATATATAATTACATATGTAGAATAAGAGGTACCAAAATGAAAGATAAGAAGTATTTAAAAGACATCGATTTAATGAGACTTATATCCTGCATAGCGATACTTCTATATCATTTGAATATCCTCGAAGGCGGCTACCTAGCCGTATGTACTTTCTTCGTTTTAAGCGGCTACCTCTCATGTACGAAGGCTTTTAAAGACGAGAATTTCAAACTTAGAGATTATTATAAAAACAGACTATTTAAGATTTATATCCCCTTACTGTTAGTCGTCTTCTTATCGCTATTCTTCATAACGATTAATAATGATATAAATTGGTTTAATCTAAAAACGGAGACCACATCTGTCTTATTCGGCTATAATAACTTTTGGCAGTTAGATGCTAACCTCGACTATTTTGCTCGCCATGTGAGTTCTCCCTTCATGCACTTTTGGTATATTTCTATCCTCTTTCAATTCGATTTAGTTTTTCCTCTCATTTTTAAACCTCTTAAAAAACTCGGAGATAGAGTACATAAAATATTGCCATGCCTGTTGACTGCCTTTTTATCGATAGGGGGTATCATATACTTCTATTTGTTCAGTTTAAAAGGCAACATGATGGCTACTTACTATGGCACACTGCCAAGAGTTTTTTCCCTTCTCTTAGGAGTATTCATCGCTTTCGTCCATATGTATTATAAGCCAATAATAATTAAGCCGTTTACCAAACAAGTCCCCAATAGATTATTCTTTGGCCTATATATGCTCATCCTTTTGAGTTCTTTCTTCTTAGTGAGTGCCGATTCTCCATGTTTTGCTTATGCGATGATTGGCGTTTCTCTTTTAAGTTGCCGCCTTATAGACTATGCTTATGAAAACAAAAAAACTTCGCTCAACATTGTCGATAAAATCATAAAGAAAATATCCAGTTTCAGCTATGAAGTATATCTCGTCCAATATCCAATCATATTTCTTTTCCAATACATCGTCTTAGACGAAGCACTCAAGACAGGCCTAATAATAGTTCTGACTCTTCTTGTCGCGTTTATAATAAACTGGAGTTTAAACATTAAAAAGACAAATAAGCCGAGATTACTTAAATATATCGTCCTTATGATTCTAGTGACCATATCGATGCGCGGTCTATATAGTTATATAATCGCCAAAGATCACACTGAAGAAATGAAAGCCCTCGAGCAAGAACTCATCGATAACCAAAAAAAACTAGAAGAGAAACAAAAAGAGTATGCGATTAACCAGAAGCAAGAAGAAGATGAGTGGAATTCCATTTTAGCAAGCTTAGATGATGGTGAACAAAAAATAGCGGGCATGGTAAACAATATTTCTGTGATTGGAATAGGTGACTCTGTCATGCTTGGGGCGACAGATAAACTTTATGATACTTTCAAAAATGGTTATTTTGACGCATCTATCTCCCGTACCGCGTGGGTTATAAACGATTTGCTCAAAGACTTGAAAAACCGAGACCTATTAGGAGACCCCATCGTTATCCACTTAGGTACCAATGGTGACTGCAGTGAACAATGTAAATTAGAAATACTAAATACTTGCGGAAATAGAAAAGTGTTCTGGGTTACAGTCACTAATGATTTAGATGTGAACGTCAACGCTAAGCTATTCGAACTCGAAAAGAATCACGAAAACGTACATATAATCGATTGGAACGAATCATCTAAAGGACACCCCGAATACTTCTATGCCGACGGAATCCACCTTACCCAAACGGGACAAAAAGCTTATGCTGAAGCCATTTATAAAACTATCTACGACGTCTATCTCGAAGAGTATAGAGAAAAGAAACAAGCTATATTAGATGACCACGAGAAAGATCAAAAAACCAAGATAAGCTTTTATGGAAACGACCTTTTGACAAATGCTTTTTCTGAAATCGACACGCACTTTAAAAATTCTAAACTCACAACTTTTAAAGATTTTAAATTCGATGAACTAAAAGAATCGATAGAGAAAGCTAAAATAGACGGAACTCTTCATCATAAAGTTGTATTACTCTTCGATAAGACATCAGAATTAACTTTATCAGATTATCAAAATATTATAAATATATGCCAAGATAATGAAGTGTACATACTTTGCACTGACAAAGACTTAAAATCATCTTTAGCTTCAATAAACAAAGAAAACGTCACCATTGTGGACTTCTATAAAGAATTAGAAAACCACAATGATTACTTACTGGTAGACAAGATACACCTTTCTGAACGCGGAATAAAAGCGTTGGGAATTGTATTAAAAGATGCCATAAAAAGAGACTAAAAAAGAGGTAAAAATATGAATAATGATCTTTCTGGACATAGTCAAAACGATAATCAACATATGTCTAATAACTTTAATAGACAAGTTAAAAACATCTTTGTAAAAACATTGGCAATAATAGGCGGTATTGTAGTTAGTATAATTATTTTATCTATAATTATTTTTTCTTTAGTGTCATCGACTTCAGATAAATTAGTATGTAAATCAGATGAAGGAAATATTACTATTATGTATAATGAGTCGACAATTGTTGGCTATACGGCAAATGGTATAAGCTATGATTTGAATCAACAAAAAAGAATTGCTAATCAAATAGGCATCGATAGCTACATATCACAATTTACCATTTGGTTTGAAACTAATACTACTGGTACTTGTTCTGTCAAAGAAAAATAGTTAATTACAGTTTTAGGGACTAAAAGATTAGTCCTTTTCTTGCGCTTTAATTAAACTGCTGTTATAATAATCTTAATAAAACACTTGAGGAGTAACCTTATGAAAACAAGTTTTAAAATTTCACTTCTTATCCTTTTACTCACACCACTTTTTGTTCGCGCAGAAACGAAGTATATTCCAATCCAATATAGCGTATCTAAAACGGTAGATCAAATAGAAGTTAAGTCTCTGCACTTTGTAAACAACACCGATAAACCCGCGAACAATTTTGGCCTTATAGCCGAACTAGAAAATACGACCGATATAGACTTCACTTTAAAAGCAAAGATTAGTTTCTATACAGAAGAAAAAGTTCTTTTATATTCTTCTATAGAATACTACGATATAATAAAAAATAAAGAAAGCACTCTAATATTTCTTTTAGACCGCAAATTAAATTCGAAATATGAGATAGAAAATATAGAATTCTATTCAATCGAATTCGAACTCTTGGATAGGATAGCAGAGGAACAAATACTTCCAATCAACGACCCCGTTTGTTTAGAAAACGATTATACAATCGAAGATTATGCGCTAACTTTAAAAGTTAAAGAAGACTCTACCTATGAAGTCGAAGAAAAGTTTAGAATAGATTACCTTAACGACAAAAGAAAATTCAAAAGATATATCCCTACGCAAAAGAAACTCACGAATAGAGATAACTCTAAAGTTACAGAAAACATCAAATTATTAGAATTCGAAAACGATGAATCTTTAAACAAGTCATATCAAATTGGCAAAGGCACAACTTTTAGAATAGACGATTCTAAAAGAGAAGATAGTATTGAACATACGTTAAACTACACCTATATGGTTAAGTCTAATTCCAAAACTGATTTTCTAGACTTCGCCATTTCTACTACTGAATGGGGTAGTTGCATAAATAATGTTTCTTTTAAAATAGAGTTTCCTTTTGATTTCGATGTCTCCAACATCCAATTCGTCGACGACGAAGGAAAAGATAGGAGTCAAAATATTTCTATAAATAAAGTCAATAATACTCTCATAGGCAACTACCACTCATATCTCAAAGACGACGAAGTACACATAAGACTATATCTCGATGAAAATTATTTTAAAGATAAGTTCCCTATGACTATTGTACTAATGTTTTTAATCCCTTTATCTCTCGTCGCCACTTCTTTCGTTCTTTGGCTAATCTTCGGTCGCGATAAAAAAACAGCCATTTTGAAATCTGACAAAATTCCTGTCAAAACCGATGTTTTCGAATGTGCGCTCATAAAAAGAGGCACTATCGCCGAAAGAGACATCGCCATTGCCACTATAAAACTAGCTCAAGAAGAATATATAGAACTCAAAAAAACGGGTAAAGATAGGCTTACTGGTGCCACGTGTTACGACATAACTAAACTAAAAGACTATAAAGGAAAAGATTGTGCAGAAGAGTATTTACTAGAAGGACTCTTCCAACCAGAAAATGTTGCACTTTCTACACCTAAAAAAGTTCCTTCTAATAAACGTATCTCTAAGCTTGCAAAAAAGAATATCAGCATAAACACTAAAGTGTTAAAGACCAAATTATTTACACTTGCCCAAAATGTAAAAACGACTGCAAGAGAAGATAAACGCGATATGCTCTATGAAAAAAGTGCTACAGGGCTTAGCAAAATCGCAAACATTTTCAATTACGTCATACTCTTTACTATAGTCTCTTTACCGACTTTAAAATTTGGTAAAATAGAAGACTTACTCATAATGTTATCGCTAGTATGTATTTCTTTCTTCACACTAAAAGAGGGACTTAAAAGGGAAAATTCTCAAACGACAAAAATTATCTCTTGTATAATAATACTTCTAGCCATATTGATAAGTAGAACTACTACCTTATGGGAAACTCTACTGTTTGAAAAACGGTATATATGGGGAATCGTATTGGGATTATTTGCGATAGGTCTAAACGAAGTATTCAAAAGAATAATGCCTAAGAAAACTGCCTATGGAACTAAACTTTTAGAGCAATTAAAATCTTTAAAAATGTATTTGTCATCTACTGATAAAAAAGAATTGGGACTTAAATTGAAAGAGGACGACAAATACTTTGACGATATCATACCTTATACGTTTATCTTAGATTCTGAAGCTACCATTTTTAAAGTCGCATCTCGCGAGAAAATAGCTGTTCCCAAATGGCTAAAAAATGCAACTATGAACGATTTAAAGAAATTAGCGTCTGACCTCGAATGGATGTTTAAAGAAGAATAGATGAATAATTTTAGATAATGTGCTATAATATCTTCTATAGAAATCGAGTGTGATAAAATTGTCCTTAAACATTAGAAGAATCCTAGCTTACGTATTTGATACATTGGCTCTTTCCATCTTAGCAGGCTTTCTTGCAATGACGCCTCTTAACCCTAATTATAAGGCAGTAGAAAGTTTGCAAGATGAATATGCTGAACTGATGGACACATATACTGAAAAACTAGAAAGTTATAAAGACGATGAGGAATCCTACGATAAAACTCTCAAAGAATTTCAAGGAATAGCCAAAGAATATTCGATAAAGATAACGATGAAATCTATCTATTCTCGCCTCATATCCTTAGTTCTCGTCATCGGCTATTTTGTCATATCGGCCTATTTCTTTAACGGACAGACCGTCGGCAAAAAACTCATGAAGATTAGAATTACTGACAAAGACGGCCAAAAAGTATCCGTCATACAGTTGGCGATAAGGACGATTATCCTATACGAAATACCTTTGGACTTGCTCTTAACTATCTTGGCGTTCACCTGTTCAATAGATACTTTTTATAAAATATATTCAGTTATATATTATCTAAATTTAGCTGTAAACGTAGGAATATTGATTACTATGCTCACAAGACATGATAAGAGGGGATTACACGACTTAATAGCGCATACGAAAGTAGCCATCGAAGGTGAAGAAAATTTTTTGATCAAAAAGGAGGAACGATCTAATTGAACGATTATGTAATATACTATGGATTAACTATTCTTGCTTTCATTATAACTGTGGGAGCTCAAATATTTATCAATTCAGCCTATAGCAAATATAAGAAAGTGCCAAATGCCCAAGGGAAGAGTGGAGCCGATGTCGCTCGCGAAATTCTCGACAAAAACGGACTTTCGAACATATACGTCGTCGAAACTAAAGGTCATCTTACTGACCATTACGACCCAAAAAGAAAAGTTATTAGACTATCGAGTGAGATTTATCACAACGAATCGATTGCATCTGTAGCCGTCGCTGCTCACGAATGTGGTCATGCGATTCAAGATAAAGACAATTACTCCTTCATGCGCATTCGCGCTGCCCTAGTGCCGTTTGTCAACCTCTCATCATATGCTGGTTACTTTGCTATCGTGATAGGGATAGTCACTGGACTTGCAAATCTCATCTGGCTAGGCATCCTTTTCGAAGTAGTAATTCTATTATTTCAACTCGTAACTTTGCCTGTCGAAATAGATGCATCCAAAAGGGCGTTAAAACAGCTAGAAAACGAGGATATCTTAAATCCAGCCGAACTTCAAAAAGGTAAGTTGATACTCACTGCAGCAGCGATGACTTACGTTGCAAGTGTCGCTTCGGCCGTCTTAGAGCTACTTCGTCTCATACTCATTTATGGTGACCGCGACAACCGCTAAAACTAAGTAAAACAAAAAGATTGGTATGCATTATCAATCTTTTATAATGGGTTTATTTAAAAATTCGAATTCTATGCTTTTGTCGTTAGTTAAATCTTGGTAAAGTAGAGCCGCTGCATCTTCGATATCTCTTATTCTGCCGGCACTTTTAAATACGAGTTTTTCTGAATCCAACTCTTTAAGATAAGCTTTTCCACGAGAATTGAATCCTAGCACTCTGTGTTCATCTAAAACTTCGTCCATATCTTTTTTTTCTATGCCGAGAAAAATGTGAATTAACATCCTGCGTAGGCGTGAAGTTGTATAGCGTTTAGACTTAATCGCGTCCAATAATTCGTCATAAGTCGTTACGTCTCTTATAACTGCTTTAAGTTTATTTTCTAGTCCTTCATCAACCCCTAAGAAACGACTTAAGTCGCCATCTGTAAGTATCCTAAAGCGTACACTCTCGAATAACTTTTCATAATCGACTGTATTTATGAGCCCAGTATCGTAATCGGGTATGGTTCCTTTTATATCTTCGCCTTCCAAAAGTCTTTTTCTGATATTTTGGGCACTTACTATTGAATCCAAACTGTCGACATCGTTAAAGCTATTCGTCCTTTTGATGGTAACAGCTTCAATATCTGCCTTAAGTGACTGTATTGCCTTTATATATGATACTCCGAGTAAGTCGTTGCTCTCAAGTTTTACTTCTAGAACTCCCGCTAAACTGGTCGGATAATTAGACCCTTTTTTGAGTTCCTTTTTAACCTTCTCATTGAACTCCTCATCGTTTTGTAAAGTGGCTATGTTTGTTAGTAAGGTGACGTCGTCGCATTCGCTTCCAAATACAAGTTTTTCTACTCCACACGAAGACAATATCTTAACGGCATAATAAGCAAAATAATCTCCTGCATTCGTGCCGAATAGTACGGGCAACTCGATTACCAAATCTACACCATATTTCAAAGCAAGAGCCGTCTTACTCCATTTACTCATTACTGATACTTCGCCGCGTTCTAAAAAATAACCACCAAGTACTAATACGATTGTGTAATCGGGAAACATCTCTTTAATCTTTTCTATATGATAGAGATGCCCATTATGAAAAGGATTGTATTCACAAATTATACCGACTGCTTTCATAAACATCACATCTTGATTTTAACAAAAAAAACACTTTTATACAACTTTTCTCATCTTTTGTACAGAATATTAAGAGAAGGAGTCTTACAAATGATTCAAAAACGCGTTAATAAAATAAAGTTGAGTCACTACTTTTGGGTATTTTTAATCGTCTCTCTAGGCGGAACTATATACGAAGAATTATTACACATCATCCTCTATTTTTTTAAAAATGGAACCTTCAATTGGTCCAGAAGAAGTGGCTTATTTTATACACCATTAAGCCCAGTATATGGTTTTGGAGCCGTTGGTTTACTGTTTCTATTAGGCAGAAAAGACTACTCAAAAACCAAGATATATATCGGCGCAGCCCTTTTAGGCGGAATAGCTGAATACTGTATGAGTCTTATTCAAGAGTGGGTTACTGGCACTACATCTTGGGACTACAGCGATAAATTTCTAAATATCGGCGGTCGGACGACAGTTATATATATGCTCGCCTGGGGACTCGCAGGTTTAGTACTCATAAAATGGTTCTATCCAAAAATTAGACAAACCTTGAATCGCATGTCTGCATGCACTTATAAAATAGTTACTAGTATCTTATTTACTTTAGTACTTCTAGATATTTCAGTCTCATGGACAGCTCTCATAAGAAGAGAACTTCGCCATCGGGGAATCGAGCCTTATACAATAGTAGGGCATCTTTGTGATAAGTATTACACTGATGAATTCGTCGAATCCAGATACCCCAACATGGAAGAAAACGAGCAGCGAAATTAGTTATACTACAATTAATGGAGAATAGGAGGGCGCTTGACAAAAATGACTCGATATGTCATAATATATGCCAATTCAAAGGGGAGAAATAAAAAATGAAAAAGAAAACTATTAAAAAAATGGCATTAGGTTTGGCAGCGACATCAATAATTACTCTAACTTCTGGGTGTAGTAAAAAGGATGTTTCTATTCCTAAAACCGCATCAACTGTTAGTGAAGATTTAGACAACATTTATGAGGATTATACATGGTATACCGGGGATACTATTGTATTTAAAGGACAAGAATATAAAGAAGCGCATAACCCTAGCAGTGAATACGTTGTAAATGAATACACAGGTATTTCATATGAAAATGGATTAAGTACAGATTCTTTGTTTTTTATAAGAATCGACGGCAAAGTTTATTTGGCAACAAAATTAACGGATATAAATGAAGATAATATAATTTCAAAATATTATGCTGTTGATACAGGAGAATTTTTAGGCCAAACACTAGACGTCAATTGGTATGCTCGTGCAACAAAAGACATAGAGGCAATTATACCTCCAAAAATAACAAAAACAGAAGAACACCAAGTTTCTGTAAATGATAATTTAAATGATAAAAATTATTTTAATGGTCAATACGGTTTAGGTAAAAACATTAGTAGAGAGAATATCATTAGTGCTACTTCACTGTTTACAGAAAAAAAATTAACAAAAGAACAAATTGATAACCTTATAGAAGATTCATTACTTACTGCAAGTATTGTAGAAAAATATTGTTATTCTAGCTTAGTAGACTATCCAAGAGAAGATTATACTTTTATTCCACTTAAATATATAGGGGGAGATTATACAGCAGGATTTAATGGAAAGATTTCATATTATTTTAATTACATGTGGCAATTTGAAATAAAAGATGATAATAATATTAGAAAAATCGTTGGATATAGAGCCAGTACCAACAAAAATGATTACGGGTACAACTATATTTATGATATTGTCTCATCTAGTTATATCGACATATCAAGTTTTGAGATATTAAGCGCTAAAACCATGATTGGTTCTAATACTATTGGAACACTTAGAAAACAATTAGATAGCGCTCTCTATTATTCTATCGATAATTTAAAAGTTGTAAGTACTTCAAACCTTGAAGGAGAAGGAGCATTTGAAAAATACTACATTTCAACGCGTAGGGAAAATATAATGGGTAACACCTACAGATATGAAGTATTAGGAGAAACTGAAGCTGTTGCGCTTTCTGGTAGTTATGACGGCACTCAACTTTGCATAGTTAAAGATGGATTTTTAAAAATTACTTCATTAGGTGCTGACGATGGAATAATGGTATCATTACAAGAGTGTCTTGAGATGAACGGTTTATCTAATTATATTAAAGAAACTTATACAGAAGAAGAATTATCTACGCTTCTTATAAAATTGAGAAATAAAGAACTTGATTTAGCTGAACCGCATAACGAAACGAGAGAAGCGGATAGAAAAGTAAATATAAAAGATATTATTGTTGTAGATACTACTAAAGAAAGTGGCGATTCAGTTTTAGTTGCCAGCGAGAAAAAGTACTATGTTCTAATACCATTTGAAATGTCAGAAAGTATAAAAACAGCAAATCCTGAGACGTCATATTATGAAACTTGTGACCATAAAGCATTAGGCGCAATATCTTTTGAACGCGGATATGTTAGAATTGATAATTTTGGAAAAACATTTTATTACCTATACAAAATTGATGGTGAATTAGAATGCGTTTCCACATTTGAAGAATTATTGAGAGAAATTGGATTAGAAGATTGTATTCGCGAAGAATATGCTCTCATTGATTTACAAATCTTAACAAACAAAATAAATGAAAAACAAAAAGTCTTATCATTCGTTAGCCAATAAATAGATGCTACTTACATGAGCGCCTTAATAGAGAAGTCATATTGAATTCATGTAAAGGTATATAATTAGCAAAAAATAAGTAAACTAGAAAAGAACATGTCATTAATATTGAGAAACGCTTTTCTTTTTTATTTTACTTTTACCTTTAGCACTTGCTATTGACAAGAGCTAAACAAGGTGGTACATTTATATATGAAAGGAAATGATTATATAAATGAAAAAACAAGAATTTAAAGCGGAGTCTAAACGACTTCTAGATTTGATGGTTAACTCCATCTATACGAACAAAGATATTTTCTTAAGAGAAATCATCTCGAATGCATCTGATGCGATAGACAAACTCTACTACGAGTCTCTTACAAACGATACAGTCGAGATAGAAAGAGACGAGTTCAAAATACGTGTCGTTGTCGATAAAGATAAAAGAACACTTACGATAAGCGACAACGGTATCGGTATGAATGAGGCCGAACTCGACCACAATTTAGGTACGATATGTGAAAGTGGCTCATTATTATTTAAAAAAGAAAACGAAAACCGTGAGAATATCGACGTCATTGGTCAATTTGGAGTAGGCTTCTATTCTGCTTTTATGGTCGCCGATAAAATAGAAGTCTTATCTAAAAGATACCAAGAAGAAGACGCTTACCTTTGGGAATCCAATGGGTCAGATGGCTACACTATTAAGAAGGCTAAAAAGGACTCTTGTGGTACAGACATCATAATCCACATCAAGCCAAACGATGACGACTACGAATATGATAAATACTTAGACACCTATACTTTGGAAGGTATCATCAAGAAGTATTCTAATTATATAACTTATCCGATTCTTATGAAGAAGACTAGCCATGTTCTAAAGGAAGGCTCTAAAGACGAGTATGAAGATGTGGAAAAAGAAGAGATTATCAACAGCATGACTCCTATTTGGAAAAAGAGTGAAACAGAAGTCACAAAGGAAGAATACGACGAATTTTACACCGATACGTTCTACGACTACGAAAGCCCTGCTCGCGTATTTAGAAACAATGTCGAAGGTAAATGCACATATACTTCACTACTATTTATCCCGAACCATACTCCATATGATTTCTACGGAAAAGACTACGAAAGGGGAGTCGCCCTATACTCTAATGGAGTCATGGTCATGGACAAGTGCCCTAAGTTAGTTCCAGAGTACTTTAGTTTCGTTAAAGGTCTCGTCGACAGTCCAGACGTATCTTTAAATATATCGAGAGAAATATTACAAGAAGATAAAGAAGTATCCCTAATCGCCAAATCGTTAGAGACTAAAATTAAAAAAGAACTAGAAACTATGATGGAAAGTGATAGAGAAGCTTATGAAAAATTCTTTGAAAACTTCGGATTACAACTTAAATTCGGCGTCTATAACGACTATGGTATGCACAAAGATGACTTAAAAGATTTGCTTCTATTCTATTCATCTAAGAATAAGAAGATGGTTTCTTTAAAGGAATATATCGAAAACGCGAAAGATGGCCAAGACAAGATTTACTATGCTTGTGGCGAGACATACGACAAGATCGACCTCATGCCTCAAGTTGAGAGTTTTAAAGATAAAGAATATGACGTTCTCTACTTAAAGGATTATATAGACGAGTTTGCTATCCAAATGCTACGCGAATATGACGGTAAAGAATTCGTAAACATTTCTAAAGAAGACGTCAACTTAGGCAGCGAAGAAGATAAAAAAGAACTCGAAAAAGAAAACGAAGATAACAAGGATTTGCTAGGAGTTATGAGAGAATCTCTTGCTGATTATGTTAAAGACGTAAAGTTTACAAACAAGCTTAAAAATCATCCCGTTTGCTTGACGAGTCATGGCAACCTTTCAGTAGAAATGGAAAAAGTTATCAATGCCATGCCGACGGATGAGCACATCAAAGCAGAGACGATATTAGAGATAAATAAAGACCACGTCATCGCTAAAAAACTGAAAGAATTATACACAGATGATAAAGAAGAGCTTAAAAAGTATGCCAAAGTTCTCTATTCAGAAGCGCGTCTAATCGAAGGTTTACCACTAGATAACCCTACAGAAATCTCTAATCTCGTATGTGAACTATTATCTAAATAAAAAATGAATCAAAAAAGATACACAAGATACAACATTTTTGACAAAAACAATAAAATATGCTAATATGAATATGTGCATGATACTTGCATAAAATAATAAGGGAACATTCAGTTTTCCGATGTTGA
>CAZLNI010000003.1:0-24177 GCA_964560995.1 uncultured Muribaculaceae bacterium | reverse complement strand
GTTCTAAAACTCATGAGTATCCTTTCTTGTACCGGCCGGAGATGATGTTAATATTTTAAAATTTTTAATTGATAGCCCTGCTTTTCGACCAAATCTCGAGATTAATCCTATCACTTCTAGATTTGCTGCTGTGCTGTTAAATTTGAGCAAATTAAACAATTCTTTGATAACTCTCTCCATGATTTCAGTATTTAATTCAATATCATCTATTTTGTTTCTTATTATAGGTACTAAATCTTTGAATAAATCGTATTCATTTTCCATCTTCAATAAGATGTAATCTTTTATTTCATTTAAATGGGTGTCATATAAATCTTTTTCATTTTCGGGTAGGGCGACATTTTTGAGGAGATGATTCAAACAGTGTTTCCATCTTTTCATTTTTTCTTTAGAGATTTTGAATTCTTTAGCGTTGCATATTTCGGCGGTTTTACTTGCTCCAACGATCGAGCATAATTTACCATCAATATCAAGTATCGTATTAAATGGAATTTTTGTGACTATTGTATATGAATCATGGTCTTCTAGGTCTAATAGTTCTTTTATATAAAGGCTTAATAAGCTTTCGTTTTTTGAGTTTATGAGATAAATAGGAAGTCCGATGATTTTTTGTGTTTGTTTCTTTTTCTTTGTGTATTTTACTAAACAGGCACATGCCGGCTTTATTTCAGTGTAAGATCCATATAATAGAGTTGGCATATTGCTTTTAATAGGTATTCCATTTTTACCTTTGGGATTTTTTGTTTGTTGAAATAGTTCGCCACTTCTAATCTCCGTTTTTTTGGTAACGATAATATCATTTCTATATAGAGCGTTTTCTATTAGATTGTTGTATTCTTTAGGATTGAATACTTCACCTGTTTTGTCATTTATCGATTCAAGTTCCATACTATTTATGACATATCCATATTTATAAATGTCTTTTTTTCCTTCTTGATAAAATTTATAGTTTAATTCTCTCAATTCAGAAAAATTGACATTGCGGAGAAAATATTCTTTGTATTTGCCGAGCATCGCCGCGAGATATGCATCGTGAGCATGATGGTAATCGTTTATTTCTCTAAATTTGAAAAGCTCGTGCTTATTTCGATAATTTGATGATAGGCCGGCATTTAAATAGACGATGTTCGTGTCTTTGTGATATGTCTTTAAAATATTTGCGACGTGTCTTGTTATTTGTCTAGTTTCTACCAATTGTCTGTTAATGAAACCGGCAATGTCTTCGTCAGAGTAGTGATTTCTAATTAGATTGTTGTATTTTTTAGAAGAAATTAAGCCCATCGTTTTAAGTTTGTTCCACCATATTTTGTGTTCTCCTGTACGGTAGATTTCCGGCAAAACGAACGATGCAGCTTTCTTTTGATTTTCATCTCGTAAGACTAATGCTAGATTATCATAAGAGTCATCTTTGATAAGAGTTCTCGGAATGATATGATCTATTTCGCAGGCATCTAAATCATTTATATCGAGTGGTTTTCCACTATAAAGACTTTTGCCTTCTTGGATAAAATATAGGAAAACTTTTTTATTGTCGAGTTCGTCTTGACCATTCAATTCTTTGCGTAAGCGGTTGTAGTCTGTTATTTCATCTTTATATTTTTTATAAATGTTGGAAAGATACTCTTTTTTTGAGTCTTTTCTTTTTTTCTGCTCTTCTCCCCTAGCCATTTCTATCATGATGTTTTTAGGCTCACACCCAAGGTATTTGACCAGTTCTTCGACGATTTTTAGTGCTTGGTAGATTCCGCGTTTGGTCGCCGGTGAAGTGGCGAGATACTCAACTACGGAGTAATCGATTTTCCCCTCTTTTTTGATAACATTTATTTCGTCGAATTTCTTTTGAAAACCATATTTTTGAAGAGAGATAATCTGCATAAAGTTGTCGCTCGTATCTCGCATTAGATCCATAATGTTTTTCTTTAATCCCGGTTCTTCATAATAAATTTCAGTTAAAAGTCTTTTCGATAGATTGCTCCATCCGGAGTATTTTTTCTTGAGAATTCTAGATATTGTCAGGTTTGATAAATCCGGGTAGGTTTTGCGAAGTTTACTTTCTAAAATACTTTTGTCCTCAAAAATAGTACACCATTCGATAATCTGTTCTGCATCTTCTGTTTCATAGTCGGTATCTTTAAATATTCCTTCATTACCGAAGAAGTCGACATAGGACTTAATATTGTTAGCAAACTTTCCGTTGGCCGAATACCCGGTTATCATAGGATTATTATACATTACAAAGTCGGTAGAATTATTTATATAGTTTTTGAATATTTTTTCTGTAACAGTTCGACTTTCTTTTTTGAAAAGTTCTTCAAATATTTTATTTTGGCATTCAACCGATATCCTTTTTCCATCGAGTTTTATCTGTTTGAGTTCATTTCTAACTTTAAATTCGGAATAGAGAATAGAGTCTGCAGGAATAGCTTTTTCTTTTGGTAGGTAAGTACAATTTGAAATCATCCGTTTGATAAATCTTTCAGCAGTTTCTTCCTTGTTAATAATCGTGTGAAAATTATAAGGTGTAATAGCACTAGCTTTGACATTTTCATTTTTTACGAGCCAAGCGTTTTTGTTTTTGACATCTTTTTTGTCTGTAGTGTCGTTTAATGGTCCAACATAATATGGAATCTTAAAAGTCAATAGTTTAACCAGTTTATATGTCTCTATTCCATCTTCATCGGCTATAGTTTCTTTTAAGAACGGATAATAAGTGCCTTGGTTTTCGATAATTTTTTTGAGTTCAAATTCATTTAGTTGATATGGGAAGTGACCGTTTTCGGTGTCGTTAATCCGTGGCATAAATTTTCCGTCAGCAAGTCTCTGTTTATATTTATTTTCATATAGCTCGGATAATTCCGGTTTTATAGGGTAGTCACTCAATGAGGCAATACAGTTTTCTATCTCTTTTTTAAATTCCTCGTAAGAGATAGTTCCTCTCATATATCTTTCATATGTACAGATATAAGGCTTCTTTTCGTTTTCTATATTCTTGAACATCTTTTTATATGCTTTATATAATTCTTTTCTTTCTTGTGTCATATAATCGATAGTTGTTCTAAAAAGATCCTTTAAGAACTTTAAGTCATCTTTGGTTTCAGTGTATTTTTCTATCATTAAAGATGAAATACTCGCATTTTCTTTTCCTTTGAAAATCTTTTTTAGATATATCATATCGTATAAATCTTTAAATCCTTGAAGTACCTCTATCATTTTATCAGTCGATTTAGCTATTTCATCGTAATTGTCATCAAATGAGGAATCTTTAAATTTTATCTTTATTTCTTCTTCTAAGTCGATATTTAGAATGATACTCAGTTTGAATTCGTTTCCTTTTACCATCTTTTTAAATTCTTTTATGAACGGAGCTTCGAAATGAGGTGATAAAACTGTTTCGATATTTTTTTCCATGTCGCTTGTATATTGGTTTAGTAGTGCGCTTTCAAGATTTGTGTAATCCAATGATTCATGGTCGAAGGGCGTGGAGTCTGATAATTCCACATATGAATAGAATATCTCCTGTAGTTTTTCTTTTATATTTAGACTTTGGATATTAAATGTTTTACCTGTTTGCAAAAAGTTACCGCGATATTTTATGATATGATGAATCGCTAAGTATACTAATCTTATATCTTTTTTTTCAGTTGAGTTCATAAGATGGTTCCTTAAATGGTATATTGTTGGATATTTTTCGTTATATGCTTTTATCTTTTTTTGTTCATCTTTGGATATTTTAATTCGCTTGTTTGCATCATCGTCTGAATGATACTTTGATTCATGTAATTTTTGAAAAAAACTAGGGTCAATTCTGTTTATTTCAGAGGAAAACTCTTTTTGAAGAAGTTTAATTCGCTTTCTTCTCCTATCATATCGCCGACGATTTGACCTGCTTATACGACGAGATGATGCTTGTTCTGCTTCATCGAAGAGACGGACACCCCATAGATATTTGTTTCCTTTCTTAATTATTTTGTTTGTGATATCATCTACGACGGCCCATCCAACTGATTTCGTGCCGATGTCGAGCCCTATATTATACTGCTTTGTCATTTTCTCTTGACTACTTCCTTTCTTTTGTGTTACAATCTACTTGTCTTAATACCATTTAAGATGACATAGAGAGTTAAAATAAAGGTTTTCTTTATGATTACCCTAAACGTTAGGTTTGTCCTAATGCACTATGTGCGGACTGTTTTAGACAGTCTTTTTTTGTAACCTTAATAAAAGTATAACAAAGTTGCCAGTAATTGGCAATTATTTGTACTTGCTTTTGAGCAAGTTTTATTTTATTAAAAAACATCCCGTCAAAAGATTTGATCATCTTTTTAGGATGTGATTTTGTGTTATTAGTCTAGTGCAATTTCTTCTCCAAATATTAGCGAGTCTTGTTTTGGGGATATTGCGAACTTTATAGATTCGATTTTGGCTAAATTATTAAGATTATTTTTAAACTCTTCTGTTTTAGTTATTAACTTCGAAAAAAGATTTTTGGCGTCCTTACATATTCTTAGATATTTTTTCCCATCTCTCGTATAAACTCTATAAATATGGTAAGAATAATTATTCCCAAAATTAATTTCTTGACTGCTGAATATCATCTCTTGCTCAAAATCGTAATCTGTCGTTTTGACATCTAAGTATATTATAGTTCCTTCGAGAGTTTCGTACGAAAAATCATAGGGACGATTTGATTCCTCATCTTCATTTTGCCAATTAAAATTTATTATTTGTTTTTTCTCTTTTAGTCTAGAGAAGTATTCTTGAACGAGCTTTTCTCCTTCTTTTCCTATTTTTTTAAATCTCTCTCTAGCTTTTTCTAAATCATAGTTTCTGTAATTTATCGCCAATTTTTCATTAGTTTGCACCAAAACTTCCAATTCTTCTGGAATAGTTCTTCCGTCTTTAATATCACTATAATTGACTATATCTCCTAAGTATTGTAATAATGCTTTAAACGAGGCATAAGACGGAGTCAATCGTTTTTTAACATTTTCTTTTAAATCTATTCCCAAAGATAACATATCTATATATGTCTCCGATTTGTTGTTGAATAGGAAAAAAACTGGTTGCTCGCTTTCTAAACCAAACCAGAAAAGATACCAAAGCGTATCCTCCGATTCTTCTCTCGCTTTGTCACGAATAAATGTAACTACGCTGACAGTATCTCTTCCTCCGGTTTTAATTTTAGGACTTCTATGAGAATTATCCGGATTTTCTATTCTATTGATGTTAGCCGACAAGATTTCGACGTTTTTTTCATAGATTACAATTGCATCGTCTATTTCGATATCGTTTGGCAAGAATGTAAAGACATCGCCAAAAAGACCTATGTGCGTTTGATGTGAAGTTCGTTGTCTTCCAAGGTCTGCATTGGTCAATTGCTTGTAACCGATTTTATTTTCTTTATGTAAATTTAATATCATAGTTTTACTCCAAATCTAAATAACAAAATAGATAATACATAATTGCGTATACCGTATTAACGCTGACTGCGTTTCCAGCTTGTTTATATAGCTGTGTATTGCTGTTTCCAGAGTTTTTAATTTTATCAAAATAATCTTCATTAAACCCTTGTAGCAAGAATGCTTCTTTAGGTGTTATTTTTCGAATCTCTTGTTTATATAGTTCTTCTTTAGAGAATGTCCTTTTTTTATATTCTAAGGGGTCGTCGCATAATATAAAATCATTACTAAAATAATTATCTTGACAGGCTCTATGCATTTTTACCATCGTCGCCGTTAAGGGTCTTGCAATTATAGGATTTATTTCAGATTTCGAATTATAATTTTTCGTTCCATTTGAGAGAATAGTCGGTTTAATTATTTGCGATAAATAAAATCTTGAATCGACACTTTTTTCTAGTATATCGTGAGTTGATTTTTGCTTTAGTAAAGATGTTTTATTTATGATTTCTTTGAAGATAGTTTTGATATTATCTTGCTTGAAATTTATATTATCTATTTTTTCTGTAGTTGCAAAGATGAAAACTCTATTGCGCTTCTGGGCTAAACCAAAATTTTCTGTGTTGAAAACATCATAATAGACGTAGGGATATCCACAATCCTTAATCGCTTGAATAATGTACTCAAATGTTTTGCCCTTGTCGTGAGAAATTAGATTCCTTACATTCTCTAGCAAGACATATTTGGGTTTTTTCCTTTTTAAGATTTCTATTATTTGAAAGAAAACGTTTCCTCTCATATCTTCAAATCCTCTTTGTTTACCCATGACACTGAAGGCCTGGCATGGAAATCCACCGGTTAACAAATCAAAATCTGGTAGATTTATAATGTTGTCTTCCTTTTCACAAAAGGAAACTATATCTCCCATTTGAATTTCGTTAGATGTTTCAAAAGCACACTTATATGATTTAACTGCGTTTTCATCTATTTCTGAATACGCTATCGTCTCTTGTTTTACGCCAAAATCTTTTTGTAATAAAGTTAGGGTCTGTCTAAAGCCTCCGATTCCTGCGAATAATTCTACGTGTCTCATAAATATCTTGCCACCTCCTCTGCTATAACTTGAGCTAGTTTTACCGGAACTGCATTTCCTATCTGTTTATACCAACTATTTTGGGGACCACAAAAAACGAAATTGTCTGGGAATGTTTGTATTCTTGCGGCTTCTCTTGGCGATAGGCCTCGTGATTGAGTAGGATGTATATACATATTACAATCGTACTTCATGTGTGAAGTTATGGTTTTGCATACATCATTGCTTTTTAGTTTATAGTATTTATCTTTGAAGACACTATTTCGAGATTTGTATGGCATAATATCGCTTATAGATGGGTGCAAGGAATTGGCACCTTGAGGTAATCTTTTAAAGATTTCTATATCTCTATCATTGTTATATCTATTCTTGTGATTATATAGATATTCAATATTTGAGTCACCATTAATAAATGTATAAAAAGAGGTTTTTTTATAAGCGTATGGTATTTTGTAAAAACCGACATCGGCATTTTCTTCTTTATTATTATTTTTGATGCGATTCGGTTTTAATTCTGGTAAATCGCCTATGGCCTCTTCTAAAGTAAATTTTGGCATTGTTTTGCTTCGTTCTAATATGTTTTCGATAATTTCTTGAGAATGGACATTAATTCTATTACCTATAATGATTAGTCGCTCTCTATTTTGAGGAACGCCAAAATTTTTTGCGTTTAGGAGCGTATATGCTACGTCATATTTATCATCTAAAATAGTCTTTATATCGTCGAGTATTTCATCGATTTTATTCAACATTCCTCTAACATTTTCTATAACAAAAAATTTGGGTTTAACTTTTTTTAAGAATAATAAATATTCTTTGTATAAATAATTCCTTGGGTCGTCTATTAATCGTTGACGATTGGCCATAGAGAATCCTTGACAAGGTGGACCTCCGCATACGATATCTATGTCTTTAAAATCTCTTATTAACCAAGCAAGATTTTTGTTAAGATCTTTGATGTCACCGATATACGTTTTTTCCTTTGGTAAGTTTCTATTATATAAAAAGGTCTCTAGACAGATGGGGTCTATATCACTTGCAAATTCTAATGAAAATCCAGCATTTTCGAAACCTAAACTAAGTCCACCACATCCACAAAATAAGTCTATCATTTTCATTTGAACACCTTCATTTTATAGTGATTTTGATTATATATTTATTATATTAGTCAGAAATAATAAAGTCAAGAAAAGGAAGAAAAAAGGCGCTAATTAAAAGAGCCGCAGGCTATTCGCTTGCGACTGTAAGTTTGATGTTCGCGGTTTGCATTTTTCCGTCTCTTTCATATGTAACTTTAATCGTGTCTCCTACTTTATGTTGGTAGAGATTATATCTTAAAGCTGCGACGTTTTTAATTTCGTTATCGTCGATGGCAATTATTATATCGCCCTTCTTTAATTTAGCTTTTTCAGCAGGACTATCGTCTTGCACTTCGACGACGACAACTCCTTGATCCAATTCGGTATTTATGTATACTCTTTGGCGATATAGTTCAATCGTGTTAGTTAAATCGAGCATAGATAACCCGAGCAACGGTCTTTTAATTCCTTCGCCATTGATAATTCTTTCGGCAAAGTCGACGGCGTCTTCGATAGGAATAGCAAAGCCGATTCCTTCAACACCGCTTGAAACGAGTTTCATGTTGGTAATGCCGATTACTTCACCATTAGAGTTAGCTAATGGACCTCCACTGTTACCAGAGTTAATCGAAGCATCGGTTTGTAAAACTTTCATGATATAATCGCCAGAAGTCCGGGAATATGACTCATCTAAGCTTACTTCGACCATGCGGTCTTTTCCACTTAAGATTCCTCTTGTAACCGTCCAATAATACTCGGTATCTAGAGGTGCTCCAACTGTAAAGACAGTATCTCCTAGACGAAGTTTCTCACTGTCGCCGATTTGTGCAACTGAAATTATCTCTTTAGCGTCGACACTCAGTACAGCCAAGTCTGAATATTTATCAGATCCTTCGACTTTGACATCGACTTCTTTTTCGTTAGTAAAGATGACTTTTACATCGGCATCAGATGCGGCACTTATTACGTGATCATTTGTAAGAATATATGCCTTCTTACCATCCTCTTTATAGACAAAGCCCGTCCCCGTGGCGACGACGCGGTTTTTACTTAGAACTTCGACGACCACTACTGAGTCATACAATTTGTCGACTGCATCGGCAATTCCATTATCGACGACCGTCACTTCTTTTTCGCTTTTGTTGATAACGGTACTAGAATTATCTATTGGGATGACATAATAGATGAGCAGATACATGCCTATTGCTCCAGCAAATAGCGCCACTATAGCAGCTAAGGCGGTGTTATTGCTGCGCTTTTTTTCGGGTCTCGCTTTAATTATTTCTTTCTTAGAAGTTTCTTCTAGTTCTTTTTCTTCAATTTTTTCCATAATTATTACCTTTCTTTTTACATATTTACTAACTCTGTATAATTTTTAGGGAAGCCCATGTAACCCATTACATCTTCGATGTCTATAACATTTAACTTGCCAGAAAGGGCTGATTTTTCATAATCGATCTCTTTAATTAGCAACCTAAATTCATCTTCGCGTAGGAGCATCTTCATGATTATGACGAGTGCAAAAAGGTCATTTTTTCCACAGGTATATTCGCCATCTAATTTTGGAAGATCGAGTTTTAAGTGATATTTGTTCGTATCGATGCTGACTGCCGTCCTGTTATCGTAGAGGATATCTTCATGTGCGCATAGATTACGATAATTTGCCAAAATTGGTAAATAACTTAACAAATCTTCGACGCGCATATTGAATATGTCGGCAATTTCTTCTTGATCTTTCGGTTTCATTATGGAATATAATTCGCAAACTATACCGAAGGATAAGACTTTTACGACTATCCAAAGAGGGACGTACCCGTAGTTATAAATGTAGTGGGTTGTCGCCGAATGTTGACCTCCATTAACGCGGATTTGCCTTTTTATTTTTCGCAGAAGGTCGTTAACTTGGCGAGCTTTATCTGGATTAGTGTTAAAGTTTGAAGGTTTTAAATAATCTTTTTCTTTAAAACCGTAATTTTTAGATAACTGGTATGAAAAGATGCTTTTTAAATTGTTTTCGATGATTAAGAGATTTTTAAACATTATATTTCTCAGTTGCCTATCAAAGTTGAACATGGCATATAGCTCTCTGAAATTTGTGCCAGTTCTATATCTCTTTGGTTTAAGTTCATCTAAGAATAGGTGTCTATATCCGCTTATAAAAAAGTAGTTTTCACGAAGAAGCGTTTCTTTCGCGAAGTCTTCATCGTCGATTATAACACCTTTATCTCTTAAAATCTGTACTTGTTCTTCGATAGTTTTAAAAGTCTTCTTCATAGCCTCACCCAGTATAAAATTATACTACAAGTTACATTAAAATGATAGTACCTTTATGAAGAATTTGTGTTATAAAGACGTGAATTTTAGGTGAAATATTCGACTAGGCCGTCTGCGATTACTCGCGAAAGTTCTAAGCGATAGTTTTCTTTTTTTAGATTTGTGCGGTCCTTATAGCTCGACATAAAACCGTATTCTATCAAGACTCCTGGTACTTCGATTTTTCCAAACATATATTTGTCGGAGCCTATTTTCTTATAATCTTTTTCGTAAGAGAAATATTTGTTTAGCTCGTTTTGAAGAATTTTGGCTAGATTCTCGTTAAATGTGTTTTTATTACTATAGAAGACTTGGCTGCCAAAGTAACTAGAGTCATTTAAGTAGTTCATATGAAGCGAGAGATAGACATCGGGTTTATCTTCGTTTATCAGTTTAATCCTGTTATTAAAGTCGCTTCTCTTTCTACTCCAATGACTTTTTGACGATAAATCATAGTCGCCGTCGCGGGTCAGTATGACGGTTGCTCCGTAGTTTTCTAGTACAGTTTTGAGCGAGCGGGCAAAGAGTAGGTTATAATCTTTTTCATACTCATCTTTATAGACAGAACCTGGGTCGTCCGCCCCGTGTCCTGGATCTAAAATGATAAATTTGCCGAAAAGCGGGAAAGAATTTGTGGGTTCGAATTTACAGGCTAAGGCTATTAATAACAGCGGAATTAAAAATATAACTATGTTTTTTTTCATGTTAAATTATATGATTTCGCAAAAGAAAATAGCCCTTAGGCTATATTTGAACTTTTTTGATATTCTAGATAATATTTTTGTTCGAGCTTTGCTAGTTCGCTTTCGAAACCCGGTTGTGTATAAGATAGACAGTCTAAGCACATACCAATCGACTTTACATCATCATTTTGGATGGCGAGGGCGAGTTTATCTAGGTAAATATCGGTTACATGTGAAGGATATCTTTCTTTTATGAAACTAACAAGTGCATCGAAGTCTTGCTTGTCTCTCGAAGAAATGCTCTTAGCAAGTTCCCCGATACTTCTTTCAAAGGTTAATCTATCTTCTCTTCCTGGTAGTGAATAAGAGAGGCATCTCAATGCTGAGTTGATGCTTCTAGTATCGTCCTTGGCAAGAGCATCTTTAAGTTCTTTTACATACAATCTAGTGACGGGATAAGAAAATCTCATCGAAATTTTTGCCATTTGTGATGCAATTTCTTCGGTATTATTATTTTCGATGGCAGTTGATAACTCTTTTATAACGTCGTCAAAATTGATTCCGCCAATGCCTATTTCGGGATGCTCAGAGGATACATCTTTTGGATTAGATGACGTTTTTATAACTGGTTCTTGGTTAGGTTCCTGTGATGTAGTGTCATTTACTATAGGTTCTGCCTTTTTATTTGCCGACGAAATCATAAAGTCTCTTATCTCTTTAAGTCTTGCTACAGTTACTTCATCGCCTTCATATTCATTGATAAGTCTATCTACTTCGGCAAGTTTCTCTTGCATCTCATCTCTAGATTCTGATGAAACAGGTTCCGCTGGTTTTTCTTGTACTTTTGGTTCTTCTTTGCTTACCATGTGAGTATTTTCATAGTCTGGATAAGTAAGAGGTTTTCCTAGACTTGCATCTAAAATGTTTGTCCAACGTTTTAGACTATCTTCATCGCCCATTTCTTCAGCTGCTTTTATATATGCTCTAATTTCCTCTTCAGAAAGTCCTGCTTTGACTGTCTTGGCAAGTTTTCTTCTATCGATAAAGTCACGTATTATTCCTTTTGGTTTAGGGGTTTCATTTGCGGGTTTTTCTTCTTGCTTTTTTGGTTCCTGTGGTTTTTCTGGAGTTACTGCAGCGAATTGTGGAATGTCGTCGTTTGGAAGAGTATTAGATCGTTTGCTGGCGCTTATATTGAACTGTGGAATCTCATTATCTGCATTTTTAGGAGATGCTGTTCCAAATTGAGGTATAGAATCTTCCTGTTTCGTAGTAGTACTCTGGTTTTTTGTCGTCAAGTTGCCAAACGAATCGAGAACTTTTTTAGCGGTTTTGCCTGCTTTTTTAATCATATTGTCAAATGTCGTTTTAACCGTCGATAAGAAGGAATTTCTCGCTTCCATCTCCTTAATTATTTTATCTTTTTCCTCTTGATTTAGTTGTGTTATTGTGCCAGTTAGTTTTCTCACTACTGGTTTAGTCGTATAGTCGATTTTTATGTTAGTAGGTGTTGCAACAATCGTCAAATTATCGATGTCGAAACCTTTTGCTCTAGCATAATATCTTAAGACAGCTTTTTGTAGGTCTTTATCACCTTCTACAAACAATTTACGAAGACTTGGAGAAGGGTTAATCTTCTCGTAATGACCGTTGCTTTTAAGTATTTGAAGTATATGGCCCTCATATGATTCGGCAAGACCATATTCTTCTAGAATCTTGTTAACTTCGATATAAAAGTTCTCGTTTGCACCTAAAATATTCGAGCTCTGATAGAGGTCGATGTTCATTCCATTTTTAGTTTTTCTGGCATTTTCCCTGTTGTTCTCTCTATTTTCTTCGACTCTTCTTTGCGCTTCACCACATATCTTGTTAGCTATTATGCCCCTTATGATGTCATCTTCATCTTCTGCGACAAAGACGTCTTTAAAACGTGAACCGTCTTTAGTTCTCTCGCTTTTATAGATGAGGACCTTTATATTACCTCTATCTATGTGTAAACGGAATGTTCCGTAATCTTTTACTATTCTTTCACTATCCATAATTTATTCCTCCATTTTATTTAATAATTTAGCATGTTTCTATTTTTACTACCATTTATCACTTCGTACGAATCGGTTATCGATATAAAAGCTTCTTTATCGATTACTTTAATGCCTTCACGAAGTTTATAATAATCTTTAGTAGGTATAACCGTCATAAGAACGGTATTTTTTGTTTTTAAAAATCCGCCTTTGACGTCGAAAACGGTCAACGTATATTGCAGTTCATCTATGATATAAGATTTGACTTCTTTTTCTTTTTTGGTGATGATGTAGAAAACTTTTGCTTCACTGGTTCCAATGGATGCCCTTTTAGATAAAAACTCTATGATTATAACGGCAATGAGCGAATACATCGCTTGTTCGAAACCGACAGTGATAAAAGTTATTTGTAATACAGCTATATCGATAACATAGTTGATTATATTCTTTTTACTTCGGAATACTATTTGTTCGATACTCGAGATGATGTCCGAACCACTTATATATCTATTTTCCTTATAGATGAGCCGTGCCCCTAAACCCATAATCGCCCCGCCGTATAAGACGACGAGAAGAGAGTCTACATTAGATATGTCGATTAACCTGCTTATATCTTTCGTAATCCAACAAAGTAAAGGGATTAAGGCGAAGGCTAATAAACTCTTTTTTATCTTCTTTTTAGGAAGTCCGATGACCCCCAGAAAAAGGAAGATTACATTTGCGATTAAGGTGAGCAACCAAATATCGAGGTTAGTTTTAATGTGATATAGTTTTACGATTCCAAAGATTCCTGCTGGTACAAAATCTCCACAGAAGAACAGATTCAAGGATATGGCTATTAATAAACATCCCAATATAATTTTTAAATACCCTTTCAATGCTTGCATAATTTCACCTTTGCGTTTTCAAATAACTTTCCATGAAAATACGTATGTCGCCATCTAGCACTTTAGAGACGTTCGAAGTCTCGTAGTTCGTCCTCAAGTCTTTAATCAGTTTATATGGTTCTAAAACATAGTTCCTAATCTGTGAACCGAAGTTGATATCGACTATACTGCCTTTTAAATTCTCTTTTTCTGCGTCTTTCTTCGCTTTTTCGATAGAATAGAGTTTGCTCTTCAGCATCTGCATGGCAATCGCTTTGTTCTGTTGTTGGCTTCTCTCTACTTGGCAAGTGACGACGACTTTTGATGGCAAATGGGTGATACGAACAGCTGAGTTGCTCGTATTGACCGATTGGCCACCTGCTCCACTGCTGTGATAGACGTCGATTTTTAAATCGGATTCTTTAATCTCGATGTCTATTTCCTCGTCTATTTCTGGTATGACGGATACACTTGCAAAAGAGGTGTGCCTTCGCGCATTCGAATCGAAGGGGCTTATGCGAACTAAGCGATGAACGCCGTTTTCACTTTTGAAGTAACCATAGGGATAATATCCATTTATTAAAATCGTCACCGACTTAAGCCCCGCTTCTTCACCTTTTTGGATGTCGATGATTTTATATGAATAGTCGTTCTTTTCACAGAACATCGTATACATCCTAAAAAGCATATTTGCCCAGTCGCAGGCTTCGGTTCCGCCCGCTCCAGGGTGGATTTCTAAATAACAGCTTTTTGCATCGTATTCCCCGTTTAAAAGTGAGGCGATTTCGAGATTTTCATATCTTCTACATAGTTCGTTATAAGAGTCCTCAATTTCTTTCAAGTCGCTTTCTTCGATGATTTGCAATAATTCTAACAGTTCATCTGTCTCTTTACCTAGTTCGTCGAAGTCTTTAATCGAAGAGGATAATGCCGACATTTCTCGATTTAATAATGTCATCTTGGAAATGTCGCTCCATACACTCGAATCTTTTAAAGTGGCTTCTATTTCTTGGATGCGTTCTTTTTTAGTCGGTAAGTCAAAGAGACCTCCCTAAGTCATTTAATTTTAATTTCAAATCTTTAAGATTTTGACTGAGTGTGCTATTGTCCATATAATCACCTATTATGATTATAAGATATTTAAAAACAACTTGCAATAACAAGTTGTTTAGACTGACAGAAGTGACGACAAATGCTTTATTACGGTTGTTGAGACTTAAAGGTGTTTAATTTTCCCTTAAGACTTGATATAATCTCTTCCCAATAGGGAATCATCGAATCGCGTTCCTTAGATGGTGGGCTATTTAAGAGCGCTTTTAGACGATTTTCGGCGTATTCGATTTTTTCACTAGGGGACAAAGCGAAGATGTCTTGATAGTCACTTTTATTCTCTAAGCTTCTATCGTATTTCAAAGAAAGAATTCTATTACTTTGGTCAAAATCGACGACTAGATTGGAGAACGCGAATCCTTTGCTGCGGGAAAGGTATCTTAATAATGCTCCTCTTCTATCTTTTTCGGTTTGAGCTAAAAAGCTATACGGAGATGAATATAGAGAGTCTGTTTCTAGTGTTACTGTCATGTGATCATTAGCCAGTATTTCTTGGATGGCTTTGTTTATAGGGTCGGCTGTTATCTCCCCATTTAGAGAGTATGTGGCAATCGCTTTATTACAGTAATAGTCGAACGGCTTTTGCTCGTCTTTAGATGCAGTGAACTTCAAGAGGGCTTCTTCGTATATTAAAGAGGCAATTTTAGCTTCATCTTTAGTTCTCTCGTCTATTATTTCTTCTCCATTATAAACTTTTGAGCCGTCACGGGAGATTACACTAGAGCCTAACTCGACCACCTTTTTATAATCGAACATACAACCACCTACCATCCTAGTATGGTACGATTATATAGCATTTTTTTAAAAGTTGCAACTAGTCTAATGGAAAAACTTTTTCGTCTATTATCGAATAAAGATAAGTATGTACCGGTTTTGAGGAAATGCTTTCTATATAGCGTTTATATCCTGCGAGTTGGTCTAAATAGTGTTTATCTTGAGTATTTTTGAGTTTATAATCTATTATGTCGATGTGACTCGAATACTCGAGCATCAAATCTATGCTACCGTGGTAGGTAGCTTCGTCATTGTCATATACGAATTCGTATTCGTGGTATATTTTGGCTTCATCGATGTGTTCAAAGAGAGACGATTTATATAGTGCATCCACTTTCTTTCTTATGAATTCGTCTTTAATCAAGCTAGAATCATAGTTTTTAAAATCCACAAATTCGAGTACTCGGTGAATACGGGTTCCGAATTCCATATTGGCAATCGTCTCTTTAGTGAGCAGTTCTGGCAAGTCTTTTGAGAATCTTTTTTTCTCAGTTATGTCTTCAGAGAACGACAATTCTGTCACAGCAAATTTTTTAGATGTAGAATCTAGTAAATCGGTTTCGACTGTCTTATTAAATAAATAGTCTTTAGTCAAGGTCAACTGTTCTTTGTCGAGTTCATGAAAATAATATGGTAAATAATCTTTGATTCCCAATAGAAAATCGTTCAAGCCTTTGAATTTTAGACGCCTTATTAATTCGATCGTCCCGACGCGGTTTCGCTCCAATTTAGTGGTGTCAGCTTTGGGGATGAGAATAGTGAATTGCTCGCGAGCTCGCGTTAAGGCGACATAGAAAAGTCTTATCTTTTCACCTATCTCGTCTTTCATAAATTTAGACGTATAAAGTATTTTTAAAATAGATTTTGAATCGTCTTCGTTTTCTACACTGATAGGAGTAATGATGCCATAGTGAAGGTCGCTTATAAATTTTTCTCTCAATTCTTTAGTGTTGAAGTTGTGGTCTAAATCGGCAAAATAACAGAAAGCGTATTCGAGACCTTTTGATTTGTGAATCGTAAGAATCTTAACACTGTCGGCGTCTCCAGAGTAAGCAGTGTATTTTATTTCCAGTTTTTTATCGATTATCTCAGATAAATAATCCTTAAATTCTTCTATTGTACGACCTAGTTCAGCAAGTGAGTTTGCAATATCGCGAATTTTCATTATGCGTAGATTAGTGTTTTCGTAATCTCCTATTTTACAAATCTTACCATATAAATCGGTTTTATCGATAATATAGTCGATTATTTCTGTCGGTGTCATCGAGTTAAGATTTTCGACATCCGCAAAATCTTTATAAAGTGTAGAATCTTTAAAAGATGAGGTGCTTATTAATTCAAAAAGATATTCATCAGTGTATTCGTATAAAAAGCTTCTGCCTATACTCATCAAATCGTATTTGAATTCTAAACCGTAATCCCTATTTTTTATTCTAATGATGAAGTCGATTATGTTTTTGATGAGGTATGTCTCCGTCGAAGTAGTCAGCTTTTCATCGCGTAAGATAGTAAGAGGTATACCTAAGTATTCGAATATTTTTTTATATGTATCGAAGAAAGTACTTCTATCTAAGATTATTACTGCGTCGGAGTATTTGAATGGTCGCAGTGTGCCACTTTTTTTGTCGAATACTTGAGCATGAGAAAGCATCTTTTTTTCGATATCTTTAGCTATAGCAAAAGCTTCGATTTCGACATTTGTAAAATCGGACTTTTCATATGGTTCATATTCAAGTATTTTAAAGTTATAGTCATAGTCGGGCATTTGATGATTATCATAATTTTCATTTCCATAGACCATCTCATGTGAAACCGTATAGGCTGCTCCACCTAGTTCGTCGTCCATGAGTAGAGCAAAAATCGCATTGATGTTATCCAGCACTTCTTTACGCGAACGGAAATTCTTTATCAAATCTATTTTATAACCGCCTTCGTCTTTGGAATAATGGTCATATTTGTCTTTAAAGATGCTCGGATTCGAACCTCGAAAACGATAAATGGATTGTTTTATGTCGCCGACCATATAGACATTGTCGTTCGAGAAAAGCGAGATAAGAGTCTCTTGAATATCGTTCGTGTCTTGATATTCGTCGATCATTATTTCTTTGAATTTATCTCTCAATTCTTCGCGAGCTGCGGGAGAATTCTTCAAAATCTCGATTGCCAGAAGAGCTATATCGTTAAAGGTATAGATATCGTTTGCTCTTTTATAGGTATCTAGTTCATCGTAATAGTCTTCTAAAAGTTCTACAAACGCGAGGATTGTTTCTCGTGTATCAAGTATGCTTTTTTCGATTTCGTTTTCCGTGCCAAAAGAGCATAAACCGATGAGCTCATCTAAAGCCTGTTTAATTTTTTCTTTAGCGTTTTTGGTCTCGTCTTCAGACCCGCGTGGCAAAGAAGGCAGCTTTATTGTTTGAAAAGCTTGCAATTCTTCGTATGTGCTCGTATTGATTAAGGGAAGTAGGACGGCGTCTATTTTTTCAATATATTCTGGCGTGAAAAAGGAATAAGCATTTTCGAGTTCTAATTTTAAGGTTTTCTTTTTTTCTTCGACGTATTCTCTAAACTCTTTTAGTAACGATTCGACGTTTTCTTTTTCAAAAAAGCTGTTTTTTAGATAATCGATGTATTCTCTTTTATTTAAATATGTATCGATTTTTTTAACGAGAGAGGAAATGGCAGACTTTATAGGTGTATCGTCTTTGATGGTAAAATTGCGAAGCAAGTTCGTAAACCTCGGTGAACGCTTTTTATATGCTCTTTCAAATACTCGATCGATTATACGGTCCTTCTCTAGAGTAACTATCGTCTCGTCTGTAATCGCGATGTCCTTAGGTATGTTAGCTAAGTAGTGGTATTTTTTGACGATGGAAAGGGCAAAGGAGTCGAAGGTCGTTATATAAGCTGAATCGAGCGCATCAAGCTCATTTTTTAGTTCTGGGTTCGACTTTATGTTGTCACGTATGCGCTCCTTCATCTCATCGGCTGCGGCGCGTGTAAAGGTAAGTATCAATAGTTCATCGATATGGATGCCTTCTTGCAGTTTGTGAATAACTCTTTCTGACAAGACTGCTGTTTTACCAGAACCGGCTCCTGCGCTTACGATTATATTTGTGCCCGACTTTTCTATCGCTTCTTTTTGTTCTTTAGTCCAAGCCATCTTCTTCACCTCCTAAAAATTCTTCTTTTTTTCGTTTTGGCAGTTTTTTAATATCTTTGTTTTTTACATAGCAGATGTCTTTGTAATGACAATAGAGACATCCGACATTGTCCCCTTCGATTTCTTTAGGGTCGACGGTAAAGTTTCCTTTTAAAATCTCTCTTGCTGCATCGCGTATTTTTTCTTCGACGATGTGTATCATTTCGTCTATTTCTTTATCGCCTAGTACTTTAGAATAGTTATAAAATTTATCTTTGCCCATCTTAAGCGACTTGATAATCTGACTATCTTCATAAGTTTTGTCTACAACTTTTAAGATGCGCGGATTGCTATTAGAATAACCTTGTAATTTAAGGGAATTTGCTTTTTTAATTGGGTCTTTTTCATTATTAAGAATCTGTTGAAGGTAAAATCCGCCTATAGATACATCTTTAAAAGATTCAAAATTCTTTAGTAAAAACGCATAAATAGGAAGCTGCATGTCTAGTCCGTGTATTAGTCCGTCTAGATTTAATTTTGGATGCCCTGTTTTGTAATCGATGATGGCGGCAACTTTAGTTTCTCCTTGTGAATTATAGAGAATTTTATCGACAAAGCCTTTAAAAATGATAGCCCCATTTTCATCTAAGGGCACCGTTATCTTCTGTTCAAAGAGGGCAGAGTCTAAACCAGTATAGTTTAACTGGTCTTTAATATTACTTATTATAAAGAGTAGCTCTTCTTTAAGTAATTCTAAATAAAATTTCTCCATTTCTTTAAACTCGAAGTTTTGATGCTCTATAGCGGTTTCCCAAGCAGATTGAAAGTTGAAAGACTCAGTAAAGCACTTAGATAAAACTTCATGAAAGATAGAGCCCGTCGCAGTGGCAAAAGAATCTTCAAAGTTGTCCAATTTTAAAATGTAACTGAGATAATATTTAAAAGAACATTTATAGTAATCGTTCATACTCGAATATGATAAAGTCAACTTATTTTGCAAGTACTCTTTTAGTTTATTGTTGTCGATACCTTTAAAAGAGTTGTCATATGTATCATACGGCTCATCTGGGTAATGAGAAATGAGCATCTTTAACTCGTCGCTCGTCGTGCCATATTTCTTATTTTCGTCTCGAGCTTTTAAAAGTACTTTTTTATTGTACCCGTCGGAATGTTCAAAACTAAATGTCGGGGTCGATTCTTCAAATAAGCTTTCGTCGTAGGCATTAGATATATAGAGTTCGGAACTCAAATCACGTGCCGAATAGGTTACAGTAAGATTTTTAGAATACATAATTCGATTTCTAATTCGCTCAGTTATCTTCTTATTCGCGTCGACGGAGTCGCTTATTCCGATTTGGCGTTTGATGGTGTCGTTTAAATAGTCTTCGTCTTTTTTATTGACAGGAATAACGCCTGCATTGAAATTTACAAGAAAGACAAAATCGTCGTCTTTTATTTCGTAGGTCGTAAAGTCGATGACTTGTACAGCTTGTTTGAGTAAAGTACTCTTAGTTTTTATCTTGGCTAGGTCTGCAAAAACAAAGGCTTTGACATCTAAATAATCTCGACACCACGTATATTTATTTAGTACTCCAAGTATCTTTTGATAAACGTATTCATCGTCTTTTCCGTTTATGAGCGATTTTATGTTCTCTAAAGATTTTTCGATATCTGAGCCATAGGCTTTTTCGAATTCGGATACTATTTTTGAGCTTTTGATAGTACTAGTGGATGGCAAACAGACAGGTATGTGAAAGTCTTTGAAGGTTCTCGTTATAGTATAGGCATATTCTTCACTTACGTTGGCTAGTTTGATTTTATTTAGTGGAATACCCACTTTTAATAATTCGGCGATTTTAGTGGCGACAAATGCAATCTCTATGCCAAGATTAGGCAGTTTATATAAAGGTTTTTTTGTAGTGCTTCCTAATTCTCTATCCAGAACACGAACTTTAGAAGTCTTCTCTAAATCTTTCCATACGCGTTTATAAAAAGCATCGACGTATTTTAAATCATAAAGGACGATGTCTTTGCCTTTTAAAGAGTTTTTAAAGTCTTCGTCATAAATCAAAAGGTTTCTTTCGTCTAAATCTTTTTTTAAGCCCTCTAAAAAGCTCAATTTTGGATTTTTTGAATCTTGTGTTAGGTAATAGAGGTTTTCGATATAAATCTCTGCGATATCTTTTATAACAGAGTATTTTTTATGTACATAGTAAACAGCTTCTTTAGTATAATCAAAATAGTACTTCTTTTTAAATTCGTTAAGACCTAAAATAGATATATCAAAAAGAGGTTTATCCTGTCTATAAGTTCTAATGAATTCTTCCTTTGCCGAATCCTCAATGATTACTATCGAATGCTCTTTTATATCCATTTTACTACACCTCATAATTCATTATAAAGTTTGTTTTCGTTAATGTCAAACAATCGAGCTTAAAAAAACTTGTGGAAAAGATCCCCTATTTTGTAGTGGATATTTATCTTTAAAAATGGTAATATTATATCGTGGTAAAATATGAAGAATAGTAAACGTATGAGCAATTTATTATTATTTCTAATCATTGGACTAATCCTCGTGGCTAATGTCTATTTCTTTTCTGCAAGTAGGGCAACTCAAGTGGATAAACAAGAAGCCGATATAAAAGAAAACGAGAATAAGCAGATTGAAAATGAAAGTGGTAAACGCGAGGATAACGATAATGACGAATTTAATCATTTTGTGAGTGACAATGCAAAAGACGATTTTGGGTTAAAAGTTATAACTGATTATATTCAGTTTAGTAGTGCTTTAAATAGGATAGATGAAAATACATTTTTTGTCTTCGGGCGAACGGGATGCCATTATTGTGAATTATATGAGCCTGTTTTAAAAGAAATTGCCGCTTTTTATAAGATTGAGATTTTCTACGTCAATCTGGCAGAGCTTTCTAAAGAAGATACGGCCAGCATAATGAATAGCAATCTAATCATACCTGCTAAGTGTTCGCGAGAAGGAGTAGATGTAAGCTTAAATAAAGGGTTTGGAACTCCTCTAACATTATTTGTTAAGAATAGCGAGACTTACGATTGTATTCGCGGATATAAAGATAAAGCAAATTTGATAAAATCGCTTAAAGAGATTGGCTATGTAAAATAAAAAGACGGATTCGTCTTTTTAGTGTGTACAATTTTTATTTAAGCGCGCGAGTTTTATTATTTTTTAAGTTACATAAAACGTTAGTTAAGTCGTTTTTAAAACCTTCATACTTTTTCCAGTAAGCTAGATTCTTTTTAAATTGGGTAAATACGTGTCCAGAAAAGACGCATTTAATTCCTTCGATAAACCCCAATTTCATATATATTTCGTCGTCGAGATGACGGATTTTTATTTGTCGATTTGTAACGCGAAGTGTCTTCTCTATTTGCTTGATTAATTCTCTATCTTCTCTTTTTAAATCTCTAAGTTTATAAAAAAGTATATCGTACATTTTTAGTTTTGATTTAGAAGGTCTATTAAGGTTATTAGATTGTTCATGTTTCTGGGGAGCGTATTCAACTATCTTGACGATTCCTTTCTTTTCTAACATCTTTAGTATATATAATGTTGCGGCGTGTGAACAGGTACTGTAAAAATTAGGCTCTTCTATTGTCGAAATATCTAAGTCTTGAAAAAAGTTGATAAAAGTACCCATATAGATAGCTCCAGAGTTTGAACAAAATAGTGATTTAAAGAAGAAGGATAATGAATAAGGGTTAATGTTAATTTCTTGAGCGTTTATCTCTTTATCCCATCCACGTTCTTTTAAAGTGAATTCTACGAATAGAGAGTGAGGCTTTGATAACTCTTCTTTATCTTGTATTATTGTCTGTTGAGGCTCTTCTTCGATGAATTGGTTTAGCTCTTCTTCGGTTATAGCGATTTTCATACATACTCCTTTTACTATAACCCCTTTTTATAGACTCTTCCTAAATTTAAAAGATATAATACATCAAGAGTAAACAAAAAACAAGATATAATTTGAACTGATGATAAAAAAAACATCATAAACAAAAGTTTATGAGATTTTTTTCTTAATTAAATTTTTAAAATGCTGTTTCTATTGTAGTTTTTGAGTAATGTTTATAAAGAATTCCTTGTTCCATATTTCTAAACTGTCAACATTTTTAATAAATGGCAACACATCTTTTTTTGCGTCGTCAAAATCTATTTGATTAAATTTTTCATTTAGTAAGTCTTTTAATATATCTATATTAAATGGCTTTTTAGACTCAATATACTTTGAGTCTAGCAATTTATTTTTTATAAGTTCCAAATTTACATTTGTGTTGTGCGCTATGAAGAATATATAATCGTACAAATCTCTTCCTTTAGTTCTACTTTTCCAGCCTCGACATAATATGGCATGTATTTTCCCTGCAAAGAGAGAAGGCATATCGTATAGTCTCATTTGATGCGGGCTAGGAAGAAGTTTATATTCGACATTATAAGATGCTCCCAGTGGGGGATTCACATCTACTTCAAATTTAATTTTGATATTTTTTAACAAGGCACTATAGGTGCGGTCTTGAGTACTAGGGAAAAATTTTAAAATTAATTCTAAAGTGTCTCCCTTTATATATGCAGAAGTGATGCTTGATGTTTTAGTTTTTTCTTTACTGCTAATTTCAAAGTTCAAACCGTATGCTTTCATTTCTTTTTCAATATAGGCAAAGTATATATTTAAATCAAAATTCTTATTTGGAGAAATTAAAGCAAAATCTAAATCTTCAGAAAAACGATCAAGATTATAAAATATTCGCAGTGCTGTCCCACCGTAAAAGGCTGCTTCGTTAAAAAATTTACCTCTTGATAATCCTGATAAAACAATCTCTTGAATTACTTCTTTTAAAGCATTTATTTCGTCGTTCGTGTTTTTTATCTCATATTTACTTAACATTTGTTCGATTACGTCACTCATTTAAATACCTCCTCATATATTTTGCAAATAATGTTATATTAGTCGAATTATAAAAATTGCTCAATTTATTTATTTTTTCAACATCCAATTTACTTAATTCCAATTCGTCGATACGCAAATCATCAAAGAGCATAGTTTCCAGATTAGAATAGTTATTCAATGGTTTTAAAGTGTATAATTTATCGCAAATTGCCTTTTCGGGAGATGCAATTTGATAAGTATATTCGTTTTCTTTTTTTAGCAAAATCTCCAGTGGATAGGCGCGTGTAGGAATATCTCGATAGGTAAAAGTTCCAAATGAAGTATTATATTGTTTAATTTTTTTCTTTTCCAAAGTAGCATTGGTTATTACTTCTACTCTCTCTGGAATGAGTCCGTATATAGATAAAGCATATTCGAAAGATATATAAGATGGACCATATATGCTTCCTGCAAGTAAATGGCCTGGTACATTTGCATTAGTCTCATATAGTCCTTTAACAATTTTAAATAGTTTCCCATTTTTTATGTCCCGACTTATTTTATTGTTTAAATTTGAGTAATCTTTTAGCTTAGTTTTTAATAGCTCATAAGTTATTATCATGATTTGCACCTCATAATACTATTATACGGTATTTTACGGTGCAAATCAAGCATATTTTATTATTTTTAAGCAAAAAAAAACTGGCAACTACCTATTTTCGCTTACACTATCGTCGGCGTATCAGTGCTTAACTTCTCTGTTCGGGATGGGAAGAGGTGTGTCCACTAAGCTATCGTC
>CAZLNI010000002.1:0-26401 GCA_964560995.1 uncultured Muribaculaceae bacterium | reverse complement strand
ATGTATTGGAAAGACTTAGTAAATACATATATAGAAGGTTCACTAACTTATGTGCTTAGACAAAGTGAAAGTAATGAAGGACCATATACTGAAGTAGTAAGCAAAACTAATGTACCAAAGAACGAAGAAGGAAAGACTCTAACAGAGGTACTAGCTGAGTCATTAACGATTCCAGTAGATAAAACATATTACTATGAATTAGTAATAACATTAAACTATTTAGAGGATGTAAATCAAGACCCAGACTTAAGTGCGAAGTTTAGTTCGACATTTAGTTTGAATGATGAAAAAGGGGAAGTAAAGAAAACATACACATCCCAAGAAATCTTAGCAACTTTAGGTGCAACTTCAAAAGGAACACTAGCTAGCTTTTCAGATATAGCTCCAAAACCGACTCTATATCATGATGATGGCTTCATCGGAAGCCAAACTGATAAAGACATGACAGGTTTAAAAACGAGATATATAACCTATGCAAACAGTTATACCTTTGATACAAGTGCAGGACGATATACACTTACAAATCCTCAAGTATGTCAATATCAAAATTGCTATTCTACACTGAGAGGAAAGTATATAGTGAGTTGGGGTGGAAGCGACACAAATGCAGTTGCAACTTCAAGTAATTTAAAAACGATATATAAAGTAGGCGCAGGAACAACGTCGACAAATATCCCGTATATAACATCATCCAAAA
This sequence comes from uncultured Muribaculaceae bacterium, assembly GCA_964560995.1. Lineage (GTDB taxonomy): Bacteria > Bacillota_I > Bacilli_A > RF39 > UBA660 > RUG11867. The sequence continues at coordinate 25,704 of CAZLNI010000002.1, read as the reverse complement.
CAATAACAAACTACGACTATAGTAAAGATGAAATCTTCGAAATGGAAGATGACTATGGAACAAGTTATTACTATAGAGGAGCAGTAGAGAATAACTATGTCAAGTTTGGTAAAAATAAATCTGGACAAGATATGTATTGGAGAATAGTGCGAATCAATGGAGATGGAAGTCTAAGAGTAATTTATGATGGAACAAGTGCACATGCTAATGGTGAATCTAGTGCAGATAGAGTGGCAATGACTAAAGTCGCATGGAATACAAACAAAGATGATGCCAAATATGTAGGTTATATGTATGGAGGAGCTAATGGAGAGCCAAGTACAAGTAAAGAACAAGCACAAACAAATGAAACGTCATCAAATATAAAGACCCAACTAGAAACATGGTATAAAGAAAATATAGTAGACACGAGATTCAGTGAAGCAGTAAGCGATACTTTATTCTGTAACGATAGAAGTTTTACGAGTAATAATAAAGGAGCCGGTTTTGGAGCAAGCTCTGGAACAGGTACCACATATTATGGTGCAAGCGAAAGAGTAGGAAGTCAAATAGATAATCCTACACCTACTCTAAAATGTTCACAAAAGAATGATTCATTTACAGTGAGTGATAAAACGAAAGGTAATGGAGCATTAAAGTATCCAATAGGATTAATTACAGCAGACGAGTTAACAGCGAGTGGAAGCAGATATTATAAAGGTGCCGATGATTCAATAAATAATTATAAATATTACTTATATAAAGGACAAAGTTATTGGTCTTATTCACCTCAGTATTTCAATTTGGGTAAGGCGGATGTGTTTATTGTAACTGGAAACGGGTACATGGATTATATATATAATTATGGTGTAAGTGGTACAGTGGCGGTTGCCCCAGTTATCAATCTAAGCCCCGAATATGTAAATACACTTATTGGAACAGGTACGATGAGTGATCCTTACCGCGTCGCCTAATATAAAGTAGTGATCATTTCATTACTTTTTCTTTGTACATAAATAATATAGTAGTATTTTCATTTATAAATAGGCTCTCCAAGTGTCAAATAAAAGTCAACGGCAACTTGCCTTTTTTTAAGGCGTGTGATAAGATTGAAGAAGGTGAATAGTATGACAAAATACGATGAAAACTCGATTAAAATATTGGAAGGTTTGGAAGCCGTTCGCAAAAGACCAGGAATGTATATTGGCTCAACAGATAAGAGAGGTATGCACCATCTAGTTTGGGAAATCGTCGATAATTCGATCGATGAGATAATAAATGGTTATGGTAATAAAGTTCGCATTGTCATCCATTCCGATAATTCGATTTCCATTACAGATAATGGACGGGGTGTTCCAATCGGTATGCACGCAAGTGGTATGAGCACACCAGAAGTAATCTACACCGTTTTACATGCCGGAGGAAAATTCGAGGAAGGAAACTATAAGGTTTCTGGAGGTCTTCATGGAGTCGGTGGAAGTGTCGTTAATGCCCTTTCAAAATGGATGGACGTTACAATTTGTCGCGATGGTAAAATCGTCAATATAAAGTTTAAAGATGGCGGTAAAGTTTCTGAACCTCTACACGAAATCGGTAAAACCAACAAAACCGGTACAAGTGTCACATTTATGCCAGACCCAGAAATTTTTGGAGAAAATAAATTCAGCTTTACGACGATTTCGGAAAGGATGCAAGAAAACGCTTTTCTTTTAAAAAATCTTACTGTTGAAGTAAGGGATGAAGAAGATGGTTTATCTGAAAGTTTCCATTATGACGATGGATTAATCTCTTTTATAGACTACATGAACGAAGATAAAAAACCGTTGCATAAATGTATCAATTTTCAAGGAACTAAAAATAAAATAGAAGTAGACATAGCCCTTCAATATACTGATTCATATAGTGAGACTATTCTATCATTTGTAAACAACGTCAAAACGTCCGACGGTGGTTCCCATGAAGTGGGATTCAAATCTGGTATTACGAAGGTTTTTAACGAATATGCCCGCAATAACAACTTATTAAAAGCTAAGGAAGCTAATTTTGATGGAAACGATATTCGTGAAGGTCTTACGGCGATTATAAACCTAAAAATTCCCGAAGAACTGTTACAATTTGAAGGACAAACAAAAGGTAAATTGGGTACTCCAGAAGCTAAAAGTGCTGTTGAACAAGTCGTAGGTGAACAACTAAAATATTTTTTAGAAGAAAACCGCGAAGTTGCATTATCGATTATAGAAAAAGCTTCTAAGAGCCGAATTGCAAGAGAAGCTGCCAGAAAAGCTAGAGAAGAAGCCCGCAATGGCAAGGGAAATAAAAAAACGGAGAGAATCTTAAGTGGTAAACTGACTCCTCCACAAGCCCGCAATGCCAAGATTAACGAATTGTTCTTAGTCGAGGGTAATTCAGCAGGTGGAACAGCAAAAAAGAGTCGCGATAGAAAATTTCAAGGCATATTGCCACTACGAGGAAAAATAATAAATACAGAGAAAGCCTCTATGACTGATATAATGAAAAACGAAGAGATAAATACTATTATTCATTGTATTGGAGCAGGCTACGGGTCTGAATTCGATATAAAAGATATCAACTACGATAAAGTAATAATCATGAGCGATGCCGATGTCGACGGCGCGCATATTCAATGTTTGCTTCTTACATTTTTCTATAGGTTTATGAAACCTCTCATAGAAAATGGTCACTTATATATAGCGATGCCACCACTTTATAAAGTGGACACGCCGAAAGATAAGAAGGGTAAATACTTTTGGACGACAGAAGAATTGCAGGCCTATACGAACACTCTTTCCAACTATAAAGTTCAAAGATATAAAGGTTTAGGAGAAATGAATCCGATTCCTCTTTGGGAAACTACGATGAATCCAGAGACTAGACACTTAATAAAAGTTAACATTCAAGATGCCGCTTTAGCGGAAAAAAGAGTCAGTATCTTGATGGGTGATGCCGTCGACCCACGTAAAGAGTGGATAAACGAAAACGTCGAATTTACATTAGAAGATTCATACGAAATTTAAAAGGTGGTGCATTAGATGGCTCAAAGCTCACACAAATATTATTTCTCGATCGAAGACAGATTAATCGATTTTGAAAGGTTATCCGATTTTCCAGATATGACTTCTTTTATCATGCTAATTTTGTTCGCAGGTATCTTTGAAGATAGAGAAGCCCTTTTAAACGGGCTTAAGTCGTTAGGACTAATTGAGAAACAGATTACTATAGATTCAAGTATCGTGATCGTTAAGGGAAGTAAAAAGAAACAGGATGCCGAATTAGATTTAGTGACTGATAAGTTGTTATATAAAGCTGATATGCCACTATTAAGCATAAAGAGTATCGACTCTTTTTTCTTAGATAATAGGCATAATTATGCCATCATAAAAGAGTTTTTAAGTGGATATTTAGAAGAAGTGGAAGATTTGATTAAAACTATTAGGGGCAAGGTGAATAAGTTACAGACCTCACTTTCATTACCTCGAACTAGAGAGCATAAAAAACTTAAAGAACAGTTAGATAAAAAAAACAATTCGCTTAACAACTTTTTAAACGCTTCAAAAAATATTCAAGGATTATTGAGGTTAATAGACGAATCGGCAAATAAACCTCTTTCACTAGAACGAGAACACGAGTATGTAGATAGATTGATGAATTTTATTAATAGAGAAGTTAGCTACGTTGCCAAAGGAAAATATACAACTAATTATAGGAGACTTGTAAAACTAGTACTCTGTGTCAAAGATTATTTAGAAAAGTATCCCGAATTAGCTAGACCAGAAAATGCTAATTCTTTTGTAAACAAAAGAGTATTTATTTTACAAGCTTATAAAAAGGCTCTAGCGTCTAAAAAGATAGAAAACAGAGATAGGAGACCTACAAAATACGCAGATTTGCCAAGTGGAGACCCAGATAATTTTATGTTTTTAGAAGAGGAAGATTTTAGTTACTTACTACAGAGTGAGAAAGAAGATACCGTTACTAGTGCACAGGTAGACTTAGAAAACTTAGCTACTAAAAAAGGAACTTTTGGAAAATGAAAGAGAACATCGAAAAGTTTTTAGAATATCTGGAATATCAAAAAAAATACTCTGAAAACACCATTTTGGCATACGAAAAAGACTTAGAAGAACTTTCTAATTATATCCAAAATAGGAAATTAAACTATGAAAAATTAGAATATAAAGACGTAACCGATTATATGATGTATTTAAGCGATAAAAAGATGAAAGCTGGAAGCATCAATAGGCATCTATCTAGCATAAGAAGTTTTTATACTTTTTTAATAAAAAATGGCGAAGTAACTAGCTCTCCTTTTAGTTTAATCAATGGGCCTAAAAAGGAAAAAAAGTTACCCAACTACTTACAGTATGAAGAATTTTTAGACTTAATAGCTACATGTGATGAAACGAATCTCGGCATTCGAAATAGAATGATTCTAGAACTTTTATTTGCTAGTGGCGTACGTGTAAGCGAACTAGTAAACATAAAAATAGCCGATATAGATTTTAAAAATCGCGAGATTAAGATTTTTGGTAAAGGAAAGAAAACGAGAATCGTTTATTTTAACAAGACTTGTCAAGAAGTCATGAGTAAATACGTCCGAGAAGCCCGTCAAGAACTGTTAAAAGGTAAAACTAACGAATATCTATTCGTAAACCACTTAGGTAACCATCTAACGAGAAGGGGAGTAGCAGACATTTTAGAAAAATTGATAATGAAGAGTTCTATAAAACATAAAATATCTCCACATACTTTAAGACATACATTTGCAACATTACTTTTAAACGAGGGAATGGACATAAGAGAAGTGCAAGAGCTTTTAGGACACGCTAGACTCGCGACGACGAGCATATATACGCATGTATCCAATGAAGAGTTGCGAAGAGTTTACTTAAAAAGCCATCCGCGAGCACATAAAAAACTGTGACATCCCTAAATTTTCACGGGAAATGCAACAAAATAGAGTAGATAAAGTAATAAAACTATTTTGAGATGCTTCATACATCTCTTTTTTGCTGTTATTTTTAATTTTTTGTGATAAACTTGAAAATTAGAAAGAAGGAAAAATATGAAAAAATATTTATTTTGTGAAAAATGTGGTAACTTGAAAGAATATGGGCAAGAAGATATGTGTTGCAGTGAGCAAATGCATATTATTAAACCGAATTCACAAGACGCAGCACAAGAAAAACATGTGCCAGTCGTGGAAAAGAACGACAGACAAATTAAGGTTACAGTTGGCTCAATTGAACATCCTATGAGTGAAGAACACTATATTAAATATATAATTATAAAGACCAATAGAAGATTTAAAAAAGTTACTTTAACTCCTAAAGATTGCCCACAGTGCATAATCGACATAGAAAAAGATGAGCAAATAGAAAATGCTTTTGCTTACTGTAACCTCCATGGATTATGGATGAATGAAAAAACATCATAATAAAAAATTCAAGGGAGTACTTGTCAAGAATAACTATAATATGCTATAATACATGTGCTTTTGATTTCAAAAGCTTGGTGTAATCCGCTTGGTGATAGACCTATGATTATGCGACGAGTTATTTAACAGAAAGGAGAATTGGTATGAACTTATTAGATAAGGTTAACCAAAAACACGTGAATCCTAATATCCCAGAATTTAGAACAGGCGACACTGTACGTGTCAACGTTTGGGTAAAAGAGGGAAAGAAGGAAAGAATTCAGGCATTTGAAGGACTAGTCGTCGCCAAAAGAGGCGGAAGTGTAAATGCAACTTTTACAGTAAGAAAGAAAAGTGGCTCCGTTGGAGTATCTAGAACTTTCCCAGTAAATAGTCCTGTAATCGACTCTATAGTCGTCGTTAAGAAAGGTATGGTTCGCAGAAAGAAACTTAACTTCTTAAAGGGCATGAAGAAAGAGTACAAAGTTAAAGAGAGAAATTAACGAAAAGTCGCTTTAAGCGATTTTTTCTTGTAAAGATATTAAAAAACGTTATAATATATACTTGAAGAGGAGAAGACAAAATGGTTACGAAAGAAGATGCTAAAAAGATATATGACAGTCTTATAGATAATGGCAAAATTTTAATATCCAATCTTTCGCTTTCTCAAAATTATTCAAAAGCTGAATTGAAAGATTTTGGTATAAATAACAATTCTCCTGCGTTTTATGTTTTATCACGAGAAGATGGACTTTTCGCCTATGGTCTTGAATTAGAAAAAGAAGGGAACTATTATAAAGCGGTTTTAGCATATCAAATATGTTATAAAATAAATCACAATAATATGCATGTAAATTACAGATTGTTTTTATATTGTGTTCATGTAAATAATCATTCCTACGTTAATTTATACTTAAAACAATTATTAAAAAGTAAAAATCCTTATACAAAAAAAATGACTAACTTTTTATTTTATCTCTTTAGTTATTACAACAAATTCTTAGAAACATCCATATTAGAATACTTACAGTCTCTTAACTTACAAGATATGTTAGACGATAGAAATACCAAAAGTGCCGAAAGAATTAATAAAGTTATACGATTAGTCTTTGAACAAAAACTTGAAGAAGCTTTAGAATTACTTGAAAACGTAGATACACAGTCACCATTTTCACTTAATATGGCTATAAAAGTAATGCTCATACAAGCACGTGAGAGCGGAAAGCGAACAGAAGAAAGAATAGATGAGCTTATTAGCTATGGGAAGATTGCAGAATTAAAAAGAGCTTTAAGGAGAGAAAGAATTCATCGTCTGGATGACGAGCATGTGATTATCGAAGTACTTTGTGACGATATAATCGAAATGAATACATCTCGCAGAGCTATAAAGATTACCACGCCGGAAAGCGGGACATTATTAAGTTTAGTATTATCGCACAATTATGGTGCCGCTATTTTCGAAAATAGTAGACTCCTAGAGGCGGGACTGGGAGGAAGCACTCGTTTAGATGTTTTACTACGGCGAGCCATCTCCGTAATGAAAAAATATGAACCGACCGTCAAGAAAGAAAGCTTATGTATTTCATCGATAATAGATCTTTTTAAAAGTGGTGATATATTAGGAGCTGAGCGAAGACTCTTAGATTACGCTTATGCAAACGGTAAAGATGAATATTGCTATTTTGTTCATGCCAGAATACAGCTTTTATTGCTTGGTGAAAAAGAAGACTATACTGAAATTGTAAATATTGTTGTAAATAGAGAAAATTTAGAAAGTGCTGTTCCATGGAAGATATATATGCGGCTATGTGACGATGCGATAACGATTGGAGAAAAAGAAAAAGCTCTTATCTATTTAGAGCTTTTAGAACACATGGCTGCGAATAGGCACTTCAATTGTCCTAAGGAGAAAGTTCAAGAATTAAAAGACAGATTTACGACGAGAGAAAAGGATGGTGCTACAGTGGAAATTAAACTTAAGCCAATAAATTAATATAAAGCTTACTTTGCAAATTCGAAAATGTAAATGGCTTTATATTTTTTTGTTAAAGGGCTTTTTGCAAGTTGACTTAACAGTAAAACAATAGTAAAATTATGTATATAGATGGTAGTGGGTGTAAACCCATGACAAATATTTAAGGAAGTAGTGTGTTGTATGAGACGTTTACTTTATTCTGTTTTATTCGCTTTTATACTTTTAACTCCTCTTACTAGTGAAGCCAAAATGACTAGTATTTTAAAGACAGAAGATATTGTCGAGAAGGGACAAAAGCTCGAAGTGGAGATAGAACTTACTCGCGATACCGATAATCGAGAAATAAACGTCTATCAAGCAATACTCGAATATGACGAGAACATATTTTTAGGAATAGACGAAAAGAGTATAGAGACGAGAGGTGGGTTTGAAAATTGGGAATACAATCCCGAAACGCATGCCTTAATTCTCATAAATAAATACGGAACTTCGGGCAATAATAAAGTTGTCAAGTTTGACATGGTTTTAAAAAGCACCGCTAAACCGACCCAAACGACTATAAAGTTATTAAAACAGGTCGTCTCGAATGAAGTAGGCGATTATGCGATAAACGACGTCACTAAAAAAATCGACATAAACGCATCTTTCATGGATTTAGGAGTCGTCAATTCGACGTCGAACTTTGCAAATAAACCTTTAACTAATAATCCAGTTAAAATATATCACGTGCTTACGCTCATCGTCTTAGAAGTAGTAATCGCTGTCATCGTTGTACTCATTTATACAGCAATAAGGAAGCGCATATCTAATAAGGCACTGAAAACGGGGACTGTTTTCGCTTTATTAGCGATCGAATTGTTTGCACTTTCTGCAGTCGTCACGTATGACATTCACAAGGGCGACATAAATCGCGATGGAAAGATAAATATGAACGATATCAATTTATTGGCGAAACATATCATAAATAGAGAAATGATATCCGAATTCAATTTAGAAAGTGCAGATATGAACGGAGACGGTTATATAACGCCTACCGACTTATCCATCCTAATAGACAGGGCGAACGAGAAAAAAACATATGAAGTTAACCTTAAAACTGCCTTTATGGAAAGTAACGGTTACGAAAAGGGGAGCGAAATTGATTTAAGATTTTTGGCAGACGTTTCCAATTCGGAACAGATCGATTATGTCGTCGTCGATGGTGAACGAAAAAGAGCCGATTACATTGCGGATAACGAATATGCGGTAAAAGTCAAAGGCAGCGACATATCTAAAAAATATAACTATAATATATCGGAAGTTGTATTAAAAAATGGCAAAAGCGCTAAAGTCGATTATAATATGGAAGTCGTCATCTTAAAAGAGACACCTGTATTGAGTGCTGTCTCGACAAGAGCCGATCTTAGAACGAGCAGTGTAAATGTGGCCTTCACTTTAACCGACGAAGATGATGCCATAGTAAGTGCCGTCTACGAACTAGTTGACCAACAAGGTAAGACAAGGGATTCTGGCAATATAGATATCGGCAAAAACCTAATAAATTTAAAACTGGATAATGCGTTGCCATATAAACTGAAATTTAAAATAGACTACAATCGAACAAATGATTCGCGCGAATATATCGGTTCCATCGAAGAAGAATTCGACTTAAAGATAATCACCGATTACAGATTAAAGATGGATAATTTTAAATTAGTTCAAGGCGGAGTAATAACGAACTATTTAGATAAAACTAAAAATGTTAGCTTAATATTTAACAGTTCGAATGTCTCTGGTTACGCGCCTAAAAAGCTGAACATAGATGGACGCGAATATGCCGTCGCGACTATTGGTTGGGGGACATATAAAGTCGATATACCGAGTTATCTTTTGGACAAAGAGGAGTTGAACATCGTCAAAACAACTCTTGCCAATGGTAAAACTATTTCAGTTGGTAAAAAGATGGAATACACTATTTTAAAAAATAGACCGACAGTCACTTATGTAAATGCGACTGAAGATGTCGATTCGGCAACGATGAATATAGATTTCAACATAAAGGATACCGATAACATACTAGACAAACTAGTAATCAAGCTATACGACTATATGGATAGATTGATAAGCGAAGAAGAGATACAGCCAAATGCATCTCACATAGTACTCCCAACTGCGTGGACTAACAAGTATAAGATTCGTATTTTCGGCGACTACGAAAGAGCCGAGAATGTAGTTATAAAAGATGAGAAGATGTACGAAGTACTCATCGATGCGGTGATGAGAGCGGATATTAAAGACTTAACGGTTAATCTAGACAGCGTCAATAAAAATGCTCGGATAAATTTATTCTACAATCTCATGTCAAATTATACTTGCAATGTGAAAGGGTTTGTCATCGACAATGTCATCTATGACGCGGTTAAGGTAGGGCTCGATGCGTATAAAGTGACTCTTGCCGTCGACGACCAAATAGGAATGCATGAATATAAGACGATGAATATAATATTCGACGACGGAAGAAAGTTCTCTGTCGACCGCACGGCTAAAACATTAGTATTAAAGGACACACCAGTCATAGATAATTACTCGGTTACTGAACACGTAGACGATGGTGCGATAGACATCTCCTTCGATTTATTAGATATCGATGAAGCTTTCAAAGATGGTACGATTAGCCTAATAGAAAAAGAGACGGGAATTACAGCCGATTCTAAAAACGTCATTTTAGGCAAAAACAGATTTAGATTCAATTTAGACAACGCCGTTAAATATGACATTTCTATCGACATCAACGGTGCGTTAGGAGATGAAGTATTAGGAGAAAACTATGCCCATCTATTACAAAATTATAATTTATATCGAAACGAATATAGGATAATATCCGACTATGAGTTGGAAGTAGCCAACATTGAAACGATAAAACGCGGCGTTCCGAGCAATCAATTCGGGGCAGGGGAGAATATAGAAGTCCAATTTGAAAGCCACAACGTTACAGAGTATGTTCCTTTAAAAATTAAAGTAAATGGCAACTACTACGATATCGAACAGCAAAATGAAAAGTATAAATTTACACTTCCAGGTTTTGTCGAATCCAAAGTTCAAACGCTCACTTTCGAATCGATAATCCTCTCTAACCGTAAAGAAGTCGAAATAAGCTACTATAAATTGATCGAAGTGTTAAAGATGCTTCCTTATCTATACGAAATCGTCTTAGAAGAAAGTGAGGAAGGTCTCGTACGTGTATCAACTACGATTGCCGATAGAGATGCAGCACTCTTCGGTTTAAAGGCAAACGTCGTGGATAACTACGGCCTAGAATTGTACGATGGCGAATTACAGGACGGCTCATTTGAGTTTGTAAAAAGTGCAAGTGAATCATATACGATTAAACTTTTCGCCGATTACGACTTAAATAATGGAACCGACATTATGGAAGAAAACCGCTTTATCGGCGAGCTGATTTATGAAGGCGTAGTAGACTCGACGAAGAAGCCTATCGATACTGCCGAAATAAAAGAAACCGTCTTATTTAAAAAAGATGGAACAGTTTTAGAAAAGATGAGTGCCGACATACTAGAGGACCTTACCGACCTAAAAATTAAGATAATTTTAAACGACGCGAGGGAATACACTTATGACATATTAGATTATCTTATAGAAGATGAAAAGCTCAAATTTCTACTGAAATCGACCGAATGGGTAACGACGACAGAAGGAAGAAAGACGAACCTAATTAAAGTCGATATACCGTTCGAATAGAAGAAAAACACTTTATAAAAAATGGCATAAAATGGTAATAGAAAATAAAATAACAAAAAAGTAAAAATTAAGTTTACTTTTTTTTATGATTTCATTATAATAAAAATCACTTGTAAAAAAGAGGTGAGAGAACTGATGAAAAAAAGACTTATGCTTATTCTTCAATCCGTCGTTCTCTACCCGAACCAAGAAGTAAAATTGGAATTTTCTAACGAAATATCTAAGACGATTATAGAAGAAGCTATGGCTAAATGCGATTCCGAACTAGTCGTCGTCGCACCTAAAAATGAAGAAGGCGACATCGAAGATATAAAAGATATCGAATCTATAGGTGTACTCGTAAAGATTAAAAGTTCACTCGATATGCCAAACGGAAACCTGCGCGTTACGATTAGAGGGGCTAGAAGAGTGAAGTTATACAATTTAAACACGTTGGCAAGAGGCTTAATTGAGGTTGAAACCGACTCTATAGATAATCCCGTCTATAATCTAGAAGAAGAGCTTGCCTATGCGCGCAAACTTAAAAAGAAAACGCAAGAGTACATCGAAGTAAATGCAAACATTTCGAACTCTTTCTTAGATATCATCAAAAACGTCACTAATCTTAGCAAGCTGACCGATATGATCGCGGCTTCCCTAGAACTCAATCTGCCCGAAAAGATCGAACTTTTGAAGGAGACAGATTACTATAGAAGGGCGAAAGCTCTTATCCGCATTTTGACAAGTGAAATCAAATCTTTCGAAATCGAAAACAAAATCGAAGAGGAAGTACACGAAAGATTCGAGAAGAGTGAAAAGGAGATTATCTTAAAAGAAAAGATAAAATCTCTTTCGAACGAACTCGGCATCGACTCCGATAAGATGAGCGAATGCGAAGAATTTAAAAGCATTATCGCCAATTTAAAAGTAGACTCAAAAGTTCGCGAGAGCATGTTAAGAGAAGTAAAGAGATTCGAGATGACGATGGACAACTCGCCAGAATATGGAAGTCTTAGAAGCCATTTAGAGTTCATCACGAGTCTTCCTTGGAATAAAAGTTCTAAAGGAGAAAGCGACATTGAGAAAATCGACGAACAGCTAAACGGCCTTCACTATGGATTAGAAAAAGCGAAAGAACTCGTCGAAGAGTATATGATATTAAAGAAGAAGAATAAGTCTCTTCACAGCCCAATCTTGTGTCTTATAGGTCCTCCTGGAACGGGAAAGACGACATTTGCAAGAGAACTCGCGAGTTCCACGCATCGAGAATTCGTCAAGGTGAGTGTCGGTGGACTCAACGATTCGGCTGAGCTTATCGGACACCGTCGCACTTATATAGGCGCAAGCCCTGGTAAGATAATGGAAGGCATTCGCAAATGTGGTGTCAACAATCCGATTATCTTAATAGACGAGGTCGACAAGATGACCAAAGATTATAAAGGCGACCCTTCGGGAGTACTTTTAGATATATTAGATCAAAACCAAAATAGGGAGTTCGTCGACAACTACGTTCAAGAGCCGTTCGATTTATCCAACGTCTTATTCATATTGACCGCGAACGATGAGACTAAGATACCTGGTGCGCTTTTAGATAGACTGGAGATAATCGAAGTGGCGAGTTATACTCTCTTCGATAAAATTGCCATCGCCAAAAACTATACTTTGCCGAGATTAGGAAAAGAATACGATTTCGATTATACGAAAATTAAGTTTTCTGATGAAGTCATAACTAAAATCGTAAGAGAATATACTCAAGAAGCGGGAGTGCGCGATTTAGAGAGAAAGATAAGTTCGATTATTAGAAAGATACTCATCAAAGGTCTAGATAAGCCAGTTACCATTAAACCGAGCGACCTAGAGGCGTACTTGGGTAACGACATCTACTCAGAATATAAAAATGTCTATGATTGTTCAGGCGTAAGTAACGTCTTAGCTTATACGGATAGAGGTGGCTGTGTCATCAACATCGAAGTCGACGTCGATTCGGGAACAGAAAAACTCACATCAACTGGTTCTCTAGGAAAGGTAATGGAAGAAAGCATCCTCGTCGTGGCAAGTTATCTTAAAAACAACTATAAAACTTTTAAAATAGATAAGAAGATGTTTAACGAAAACATCCACGTCCACGCCTTAGATGGAGCAACACCTAAAGATGGACCGAGTGCTGGACTAGGCATCTGTGTAGCTCTATTGAGCGCCCTAATCGACAAAAAGATTCCAAATGAACTTGCCTTTACGGGTGAAATATCTTTAAAGGGTCGCATTTTGAAAATTGGAGGTCTCAAAGAGAAGATGATAGGAGCTTTCAATGCAGGTATAAAAAAAGTCTACATACCTAATGAGAACAGCGAAGAACTGACGAAGTTACCAAAGAAGATTATTAAAGAAATGGAAATCGTCGCGGTCAACGACTTTACAGAAGTTTACAACGATATTTTCAATTAATATGACACCTCACTTTAGAGTTTATATAATAGAGGATAGGTGATGTTTAATGGAAAAAAACGTTAAAAAAAGTGGCAAAAAGAAAAAACATATGAAGTATTGGCGACTTTTTAGAGGAGTTAGTATCATCTTGCTCATCACGACGATTCTCTTCATATTGTCAATTTTAAAAATCGACATACTGGGAACAAAATATCTCATCATCGTTCTTTTGGTGATAACTTTAGTAGATGGTGCTTTACTTTTCATTTTAAATAAAAAATTTAAAGTTGGATTTAAGATTCCATTTTTAGTAATCGCATTGATTTTATCGGCAGGTTATTCGTTTGGAATATATAACGTCAGCTTTGCTTCTTCGCTTGTCGGACGTATCGTAAGCTCCGTAACTAAAGAAGAACATTTCGGAATCTACGTCCTTAAAACTGCCAATTACACTAGTTTAAAAGATATAAGTAGAGGTACATTGGGCATCTACGACAGTAAAAGTGAATCGCAAGAGGAAGCGTTGAAACAGCTTGCCAAAAAGGCGACATTTAAAAGTGAGAAAAAATATGATGATTTCGAAGCGATGATGAGGGATACGATCGACGGCAAGATAATCGCTTTCTATATTGACGCATCTCTAATCGATGTCATCAAAGAAAACTATGAAGAACTTTTCGAGCAATTTGTCTTATTAGAAGAATTTACCATTTCCACTATAGAGGAAGTAAAGAAAAACGACGTCGACGTAACTAAAGAGCCATTCTTAGTCTACATAAGTGGTATAGATACTTATGGTTCGATAGGTACTGTATCTCGAAGTGATGTGAATATCCTAATGGCTGTAAACCCTAAAACACAAAAGATACTTTTAGTAAATACGCCACGCGATTACTATGTCAAACTCCACTCAAAAAAGGCGATGGATAAACTTACACATGCAGGTATATATGGTGTAGAAGAATCGATGAATACGCTCGGCGATTTATACAGTACAGATGTCGATTATTATTTCAAAGTCAACTTCAGTTCGCTCATCAAAGTAGTCGACCTCATAGGAGGTATCACAGTCGATTCTAAATACGCTTTCAGCTACGACGGTCATACTTTCCAAAAGGGCAAGAACAACCTCTCTGGAGCTGCTGCATTGGCATTCTCTAGATGTAGAAAAGAACTTCCTTTAGGAGATATATCGCGCGGAGAAAACCAAGAAGCCGTCTTAAAAGGACTCATCGAAAAAGCCTCTAATCCGAGTGTGATGACAAAATACATGAGCATTTTGGAAGCTTTGAGTAAGTCGTTTGTCACCAACATGAGTGAAGAAGACATTTATGCCTTAGCTAAAATGCAATTAAACGAAAATCCTAAATGGGAAATCGACGTCCAAAATGCGACAGGTAGAGATGCCTCTCGAACGACCTATTCAGCAGGGAAAGCACTTCTTTATGTCATGGAGCCAGACGAAGCTGCAGTGACAAGTGTCAAATTAAAATTAAATGAAATATTAGAAGAAGATTAATGCTATATCATAAAAATTAAATCTTAATGGCATCTTAATGGCAGTTGACAAACTCAATAAACTATAATATAATTTAGCACATAAAGCGACGAAGAGGAGTAGTAGAAATATCGATTCCTTATAGAGAGTCTTCAAGTTGGTGAAAGAAGATAGGATAGCATTTTGAACGTGCCTCGGAGCTGATTACAGGTAAAAAAGTAATCCGCATTTCTGCGTTAAAGAATTAAAGAGATAGCAAACACTCACTATAAATAAGGTGGTACCGCGGCACAACCCGTCCTTATAAGCGCAGTGTTTTTTATTTTATGAAGGAGGATACAAAATGTATATTAATGAATTACAAAAAGTTTTAAAAAAAGTGATGGAAGACTTAGGGTACGATATCGAACCTAAAGTTATCTTATCGAATAGACCGGATTTGTGCGATGTACAATGTGACGATTCTTTTAAAATAGCCAAGACTTATCATAAGAATCCTATAGAAGTTGGCGAAGAGATAGCTAAAAAACTAAATGAGCTAGAGGATAAGAATGAATATTTTCAAAGTGTCGAATTCGTAAAACCGGGCTTCGTTAACATCAAATTGAGCGACAAATTCATAAGCAAGTATATCAAAGCGATGATAGAGAACGAACACTTCAATTTGAAAGTTCCGGAAGCACCAGAGACTTTCTACTTAGATTACGGAGGTGCAAACGTAGCAAAACCGCTCCACGTTGGACACTTAAGACCAGCTATCATCGGTGAAAGTATCGCTCGTATTTTGAGATTCGCAGGGCATAAAACTTTGACCGATGCCCATTTAGGAGATTACGGACTACAAATAGGCGAAATAATCTATGCCATTTTGAGAGATTTTAAAGACGTCCCAATAGAGGAAATAGATTTCGACATGGCTTATTTAGATAAAGTATACCCCGAGATGAGTGCTCTATGTAAAGAGGATAAAAAAATTCTAGACATATGTGAAGATATAACTAAAGAATTACAATCAGGCAGAGAAGATTATCAATATTTATGGAGAAAGATCTACGATTTATCGATCGTCGAGATTGAAAATATCTATAAATATTTAGGAGTTGACTTCGATTACTGGTACGGAGAAAGTGAATGTTATCCGATGATTCCAGAGATGAAAGCTCATTATGAATCGTTAGGATGCGTTACGACTAGTGAAGGTGCTCGTGTCATCGAAGTAAAAGAGCCAAATGACAACAAAGAAATGCCACCTTTTATCTTGGAGAAATCCAATGGGGCTTCACTTTATTCGACGACAGACTTAGCTTGTATTTATGAACGTATGTTAAGACATCATCCAGACCATATACTATATGTTGTCGATGCTCGTCAAGGCTTGCACTTCGAACAAGTATTCAGAGCTGCCAGAAAGAGCGATATCATCGGTAATACGACTTTAGAACACATCGGTTTCGGAACTATCAACGGCAAAGATGGTAAACCGTTTAAGACGAGAAGTGGCGAAACTTTGAAACTCATGGATTTAATCGAAGATGTTAAAAAGACTTTCTTGAGTCTAAAAGAGTCTAATAAAGATATGAGCGAAAAGGATATCGATATCATAGTCAACGCGATCATAAAATTCGCCGATTTACAAAACAACTTAGAGAAAAACTATATCTTCGATATAGAAAAATTTGCAAGTGTCGTCGGCAAAACGGGACCATATATCCTCTACACATACTTGCGTATCAATAAAATCTTAGGTGAAGTCGATTCTAGTAAGAGCTTATCTTCTAAAATACATAACGAATTCGATAGAAACTTGAGATTGAAACTTCTAGAAATGGAAAGTAGCATAGATTTCGCCGTCAAAGAAAGACGCCCTCACTACATCGCCGATTATGTCTACAACTTATGTGTTACAGCCAACAACTTTTATCAAAATAACCATTTAAACAGCTTAGAAGATGGCACGAAGAAAGATGATTGGACTTTAGTATTGCGATTAACTAATAGGATAATTAAAGAATTGTTGTACTTGCTAGTTATCGATGTGCCTAGCGAAATGTAAAAAACAGGAAATCCTGTTTTTTTATATAAGATTTTCTTGTCATTTGGCAATTACTTATGTATAATAAAGACCGATTTATTTTATTACGAATATATCATTAGAAAGAGATGAAAAGATGAGACAAAGGAGAAGAAAGATTAACTATAATCACGAAATACAATTAAGCCAGCGTATTCAAGATAATCTTCCTAATTTATTTGACTTGTTTATAGCTAAAAAAAGAGTGACGCGCGCCGATTTGCAAAACGTCGGATTTGATAATGCTCTTATTAGGGCACTAGTGATTAATGGTATAGTATCAGAACCTGTTCCCAGAGTCATTGCCCTTGCCGATTTTGATGAGTTTTATAGCTATGGAAAAGAGCTAGAACAAAGAGGAGAACTAGATAAAGCTCAAAAGTGTTATAGACTATGTCAAATCAATGGTGATGCTTATTTAAAAGAATTGATGTTTAAACTATATAAGTTGAAAGAAACTAATTCCAAATTAGCAGAAAGTTTTTTACTAGGACAAGGCTTTTTTGAAGATGAAATAGAAGCGCTTTACCAAAGAGGTTACATAAGTAAAAATCATCATATAGTGGAGTTTTCTATGGAATCTAATATGTATAAGGAATATAAAAATAGTACATCAAAAGTAGGTAAAGAAGAAAAAGTTAGTCCTTCTAAACCGCCATTGCCAGAATGGATGACTCTTACAGAACAGATGATTTTCGATTTATATATTCTAAAAGGCTCTTTATCTAAAAAGCAAGTGTTAGATTCCCAAATATATAGTGGCGCGCTGAACGATGAAGACTTCAAAGATTATATGACAATGTCTGAATCGGGTTATTATGTTATTAAAGATTTCGAAAAATTTCGTCGCTACGGAGAATACCTTAGAGAACAAGGTGATGAGGAAAACTCTCAAAAATGTCTTAAACTATATGACTGTAACCGTCAAAAGACTCTAAACGATGCTTTAGATAAAATTTATAACCTTATTACTGGTTATTTAACGCTTACCGTAAAACTTTTAACAGTAAATGGAATCGAGAAAATGCAAATAGATGCTCTCGTCCAAAGGAACTATTTAAAAAGAGAGAATAAGCATATTTTTTCTTTAGTAGACGTCGAGAGATTTAATACCTTTATTGCTGAACTCAATGCTCAAGGTAAGCAAGATGAAGCTGCTTTATGTGAATATTACCTTGACTTACAACAAACAACTACTGAAGGCTTTCAAAATGAGTTAAAAATTATATACATGATGATTTTTGCAGGAACTTCGCTTACGAGAGATAATTTTTATCAAAATGGTATTTCAGAGTATACTCTCGAGCAAATGAAAAGTAAAGAATATATAAAAAGCGCTGACCAATGTGGCTTTTATGTACTTGCTAATTATAATGAATTATTAAAAAAAGCTAAAGAATATGAAAGAAATAACGAATTAGAAAAAGCTTATAGGGCTTATAAATCTTTTCTTGAAGCTACGACAATTTTCCAAAGTTTATTAATGAACAATAGTTACCAATACCTGGAACTAAGTCTAAAGATGGCAGTTTATCATTTTTTAAAAAGACAATACAAAGAAGGTTATTCTTATCTTCAAAATTTAAAAAATAACAATTCAACATATGAATTAGCTTATAACCTTTATACTTACCTTTTGAGTTTTATCGTATGGTTACCAGAGGAGAGTAGAAGATTAGTTCAAAATTTGTTAGAAACAGAGTTAAGTTCATCTGTTCTTGATGGAGTCGATGCCAATCGTGAATTTATTTCAAACATTTTTAAACAAAATTTTTCTTTAGCGCTCAAACAGTTCATATCCACAAAAGGTGATAATCCTCAAAGCCAAGAAGATAAATTGGTACTCATGTTTCTAAAAACTATAGTGCAAAAGCAAAAAGAAGTTAAAGAAAAAGTCCAAGAGTTAATATCTAAAGAAGATATAAAAAGCCTTCGCGAAGTACTTTTACGAGAGAGCGCATGTCACAGATTATCTTCTAAATATTTGACTTATTTAATCATTGTAAACGATATTTGTATGTATGAAGAAAGTGGAGTTATCCCTACTAAAAAGAAAAGTAAAACACAGAGTCTACAAGATTTAATTGTCGCAAAAGATTATGAAGAAGCTTATAAGAAAAGTATCGACTTAGCTTCTAAAAAAGGTATTCCATCTGATAAAAATTATCCTAGTATGCTTCTTTTAACTGCGCTTAGAACCTTTGAAAAAGCACGGGAACAGCAAGAATTGTCTAAAGAAGACGCTCCAAGACAAACTACCACTACACGAAATTCTCAATATGACGTATATTATAAGAGACTTACGAGCTTACTTAACTTAGGAAAGTCAGCAGAAGCAGAAATTTTAGTTGAAGGTATTCTTGCAAAAGCAGAAAAAGAGAGATACGCCTATATCGTCTATGCTTTTATCGAGATAAGTTATGAATTAAACGATAAAACTTTCATGAGGGTAATCGGAACTTTGAATAAGATTATTAAAGGTAGTTCTGTGAGTTTAGATTTTTTACTAAAAGAATTTAACGACTGCATAGCAAGAGATTCACTTTCGGCCGCGAAGATGTATATAGATCTTACAAAAGCCATAATTGAGCACGGAGACAACGATTTACCAGAGCAAGAGTCCGCCTTAATACTTCAAAAGATGAATATGAAATACAAAGAAGTTAAAAAACAGTTCAATAAACCCGTCGATAGTAACGGAAACAACTAAGTGGAGAAATAAAAATCTTCACTTTTTAAATGTGTAAAGCATTTCCAAGTTATATTTGACTTGCCATTAAAAGAAAAGTATCATGTTGTTAGATGAAAGGATACATTATGAAATTACAAGATATTAAAAAGGTCTCTTGCGTGGGTGCAGGAGTAATAGGTTACAGTTGGGCTCTTTATATGAGTTTAAAAGGACTAGAAGTCACTCTATATGACATCACAGACGAAGCATTAGCTTTAGCTTCTAAAAGAGTTCATGAGAGTTTAAAAGCCCTCGTCTCAAATGGCGTAATAACGGATGAAGATTTGGTATCGATAGAAAGGCGTATAGAACTTACGACCGATATGGAAACAGCCGTCAAGGACGTACAATTCATAATAGAATCGACACCAGAAGATTATGAAGTCAAAAAGAAGATCGTTAAAGATATTGAAAAGTATACGAGCGATGAAACGATTATCGCAAGTTCTACGTCGGGATTACTCATAACCGAGATTGCGTCTGTCGCCCAGCATCCTGAGAGATTTATAGGAGCACATCCTTACAATCCTCCCCATTTGATTCCCTTAGTTGAGCTTACTAAAGGAGATAAGACGAGTGAAGAGGTCGTCGATTTAGCGAAGTCTTTTTATCAATCTATCGGAAAGGAACCTGTCGTCTTACAAAAAGAAGCACTAGGTTTCATCTGTAACCGCATCCAGATGGCTCTTTATAGGGAGGTCTGCGACCTAGTTATGCGTGGGGTGTGCACCATAGAAGATGCCGATAAAGCTGTGACGTTTGGTCCGGGCTTACGTTGGGGAATCATGGGGCCATCTTTGGTATTCCAATTAGGCGGTGGCCAGTATGGCATTGCCGGTGCTTTAAAACACATGGGACCATCTGCCAATATGTGGCTTAAAGACATGACCGATTTTAAAGAGATTCCTTCCAAATTTGCTGAAATCGCCCAAGCAGGTGTAAACGAAGAACTTGCCAACAGAACCAAAGAGACGGGCAATGACCCAACTACCTTAGAGGCCTATCGCGATAAGATGCTCATCGAAATGCTTAAATTACACGGAAAACTTTGATAAAATGTCCTTTCAAAAAAGGGACATTTTTTTAAACACTTTAATATAGAATATGCTATAATAGTTCACATGGAGGATTTATGATAAGTAGACAAAAAATATACAATATAATGAGAAAGGTGAGAAGAACGTGCCAAAGCTATCGCGATAGTGAAGAAGGTAATAAACCGAGTATTTTAGAGTTGGCGAATTTATTTCATATACCTATTTCTAAAGAGAGATTAGACGATTACTATGTCGAAACGATGGAGACGGATGAAAACCTTGCATTAACGATAATCGATGAGAGGACGTATACTGCTTATCGCAGTGAATTTACCAAATATGCTCGCCAATTCGAATTGACTAACGATGTAGATATGAGCTATATCTCTGTATCTAAACAAAATTCGAAAGGCAGAGTAGATTATCTCTACTTTATAGATTCCGAACAAAATAGTCCTTTGATAACGAAAGTCACCATGAGAAAGGACGACTACGAACTCGTATTCACGAGCGGTTGTTCTTACAGTATGGGAATATTGATTTTTAAAAAACAGAGTACGGTAAAATACACAAAAGATATCGTCGACGAAAAGGGAAATCGCCGTAAGCAAATATTATTCTTGCGAAACTATTTTAAATATCCCGAACAAGCTGTGCATGAGCTCGCGTGCAATACAAACATCGACTATAATATTCCTTTGCCAGGAGATAAGATGGATACGTATACTTATAGTGGCACTGGTGGTGTCTTTTACGGGATAGAGGAAGTAGAGTCTACAGAAGTAAAAGATTCTTACAGTTCTCACTTTTATCTAACTGGCTTCTGTGCCGAGAATGTCCAATTATATAAAAACTGTAGTATGCCTCTTCCTTCTAACTTCTTTAGTTGGGATGGAAGGAAAAAAGAGAGTAAAGAATTCGACAAGATACGTTCGGCCATCGTCTTATATGGTACTTACAAAAACTACAGTTCCTTTAAACTCGAAATACTCAAAAAGCCGTCAGAACTCTCCGTAACTATCAAAAAAAAGGATGGATCGGCAACTGACGATAGCTTCTCTTTAGGGGCTCTCGCACCTGGCAAGATTTCTATAGAAGAAATCGATTCTATAATAGAGGCTTTAACTGTTAGATATCCACATGTCGAACTCGTCGATATGTTCATTGCCGAGATAGCTAAATTCCGTTTGGCGGTATGTATAAATCGCGGTTTAAATGTCGCTAACGATGATGCACTCGCGCCTAAGAGACTCGATAGCATGACACCGATCGAATTAGAAGAAATTTTGGAAAGTAAAGACGATTACTTCCGCTTAGCCGAAGAGCAATATGCCGAATCTAAAAATATCGCATCTATAGAAAAACCTAAAAGTTTTCGCATGAAAGAGTTAGATTAAGAAACTGTCGTAATGACGGTTCTTTTCATATCTCTAAAAGTATGTTAGAATACATATAGAAATGGAGAACGATGCAAGATGAAAAATATACGCACCGTATTTATGGGAACACCAGACTTCGCCGTACCTATTCTCGAAAGTTTAATAGAAGCCGTAAATGTCGTCTTAGTAGTGAGCCAACCCGACAAACCAGTTGGTCGCAAAAAGATAGTGACGCCTTCACCCGTTAAAAAACTAGCGCTTGAAAAGGGTATAGAGGTCGTGACACCAGAGAAAATTAGGACGGATTACCAAGCAGTAGTGGATGCTAAGCCGGATATAATCGTCACTTGTGCTTACGGTCAAATCATACCTCGTGAAATATTGGAGTTACCCCGCTTAGGACCTATCAATGTCCACGCGTCACTCCTCCCTAAACTTCGAGGTGGGGCACCTATACATCGAGCTATAATGGAAGGCTACGATAAAACAGGAATCACGATAATGTACATGGATGAACACATGGATAGTGGGGATATTATCTCACAAAGAGAGGTTCCAATTACGAGTGAAGACACGTTGGATACCTTAAGCGCAAAATTGATGAGGCTCGGAAGTGAGCTTTTAATCGAAACTTTACCAAAGATAGTAGCAGGTACGAACGAGCGCATAAAGCAAAACGAAGAAGAAGTGTCATTCGGTTACATCATAAAAAAAGAGGATGAGCTTTTAGACTTTAAAAAGAGTACGAAAGAAGTCTACGATAAAATAAGAGCGTTAAACAGTACACCTGGAGCATATTTCATTTTGCACGGTAAAAAGATTAAAGTATATGAGTCGCGCATCGGTTCTAAAAAAGGCACTCCAGAATACGTCACAGATATATACAAAGACGGTTTAGGAATCGGGACGAGTGATGGCGAAATAATAATTACGAAAATCAAGCCAGAGGGAAAAAATATGGTCGAAGTCAAAGACTATTTAAACGGTATAAAAAAAGAAAATTTGTTAGGAGTAAAAGTTAATGATACGTTGGATTAAAGAATTGCGAAGCACGGAAAGAGGAAAGACCCTTTTCAAGTTTTCTCTGTATTTACTATTTTTCTTCTTCGTCATTATCTTATGTTTAGTTGCGGGCGCAATGGAAGGACCGAGCACTAACTATTCTAAAGATACGAGCTACAGGGATAGTACTAACTCGAACGAAAAGGAAGAAACGGACAAGGCGAAGACTTATTTCGAAAAGCAGGAATTGTTCAAAGGAAAGTACGAGTACAATTACGAAATAGTTTTAAAAGAGAAAACCGTGCATTTTATAGGGAAGTACGACTTTGGAAAAAGCGAAGGCTTCAAAGAAGATGAACAAAGTTTAATTCATTATATTATAGAAGAAGGAACTACTTACAAAGTGAATATCGGCTCGCGCGAAGAGATAACGAACCTTTACGAAGGGCTAGATGAAAGCCTATTTGATTTCGAAAAGCTATTTATAAAACTCAACGATACAAGTGCTCTAATCGATAGAACAGACGATTTAAAGACGTATTCTTACACTTTAGAAGATAAGACTTATAAAATAGTTACAAACGAAGCGTATATCGAAAAAATAGATATATCAGATGGCGAGACTCAATATCACTTGGAATTTCAATTTTAGAAAGAGAGAGCGAAGATGAAAGAAAAATTAAAAGATAACAACTATGTCAATTGGGGTATGACACTTTTCGGAGTAGTAGCAGCATCGATAGTACTCTTTTTCGTGCTTTCAAAGTTAAACATATTCATAAAATGGATACTAAAAATTATTTCGATATTGATGCCGATTTTCTTGGGCATCATGTTTGCCTATCTTTTAAATCCATTGGTCGTCGTCATCGAAAAGTACGTTACTGCTCACGTCGTCGAGTATCTTTATAAAGAAGTGTTTAAAAAAGCCAAAAACAAAGACAGAGTAAAAAGGATTTCAGCTATTTTTATGACTTACTTGCTAGCGTTCATCGTCATAGTTCTTTTCTTTAAATTTGTCGTTCCGAGCTTATTTGACAGTATAAATTTGATGATAACGAATATACCAATCTACATAAATAATATCTATAATTACCTCAAAGATATCTTAAAGAGCAATCCCGATTTGATGGTCTTGGTCGACAACATGAACACGAATATAACAGATTTCGTAGGGAAGTTGATGCTACCTTCGATGGATTCGATTATGTTGAATGTGACAGTCGGCATCTCTTCCTTCTTTAAATGGGTTATAAATATCGTCATCGGCCTCATCGTCTCTGTCTATTTGATGTATGACAAAGATACTTTGGTCGGAGGAACGAAGAAAGTTTTGAGAGCTATCCTTCCCTCTAAAATATAAGATACGACGATGACGACCTTAGCGAGTATCGACAAAGTATTCGGCGGATTCATGGTAGCCAAAATAATAGATTCTCTTCTTATCGGAGTCATCACCTTCGTCATCCTCGCTCTATTTAAAATACCGTATGCCCTCGTCATATCGGTCATCGTCGGAGTCACGAATATCATACCATATTTTGGCCCTTTCATCGGAGCTGTACCATGTGCACTTTTACTCTTGCTAATCGACCCCACAAAAAGTTTAACGTTCGTCATATTGATTCTATTAATTCAACAGTTCGATGGAAACATCTTAGGACCTAAGCTCATAGGCAACAAGACGGGGCTAAAGAGCTTCTGGGTACTATTTTCGATACTTTTATTCGGTGGTCTGTTCGGCTTTGTCGGCATGATTTTCGGAGTACCTATCTTCGCCGTCATCTATTCTGTCGTCGCGAATCTCATCAACAAAAAACTTGCTAAAACAGCGAGTCGATGATATAATTACCGTAGAATAGAGGGTATAGTTATGAATAATCAAGCTAAGAAATATTCGTATTACTTAAGTTTTACCACAGAGATATTCTTGGGCGCAAAAGAATTACTCAAAAGTATGCCCACCTTCTATAACTCTGTGTACTTTTCCTCTAAATTTGCGCGCGCTTTATGGAGTGGAGATGTCGAGGAAACTTTTATAAATGTCACTTTATTAGCAGAAGAAAAGAATATACCTTCATTAAGACAGATTATCAAGACGAACTTCCTTTACTTAGCTGAGTGGGACTCTTTGAGATTTACAGACAATGAAGATTACGGTTTTAGCTTTATCGCAGGAAACATCAAGTATATCGTCCTACCTTTCGTCGAGATAGAGACGGGCTATAGGATAAGAAGTTACGATGTCGATACGGGCAATTGCTATGAAACGAACCTTTCGTGCGATAAGAAGTACTTCTTGGATTCCTCTATGAAAGAAAACGGTGAATTTATAAGAGTAGCAGATTTCAATTTGGAATACATGAACGACAGTAACACCAAAGTTTTCTTAGCACCAAAAAAAGCACAATCCCAGAATATGGCCACTTTTACGGCCAGTGGAGGTTATGCTCT
>CAZLNI010000001.1:0-30583 GCA_964560995.1 uncultured Muribaculaceae bacterium | reverse complement strand
CTATTTTATGACGTATATAGATGTAACTTCGATGAAACTGACGAATATTGGGTTATTGAAAAAAATAAAACCCGTACTACAGAAGAATTGATAAACTACTGCAAATAATCAAATATATTAATTACCATCATTCTATATTTCGTGCTTCGATGGCGACGTCAGAAAACTGTTTGATTCTTTAGACAGAATCGATAGTCCATACTGAAAATTTAGCAAGTCCGCAAAACAAGTAAAAAATTATAAACGGAAAACTCAAAAAAGTTCTTTTGAGCTTTTTATTATTCATAATTAAATAAAATTTTCATTTTTTTTTAAAACTTGGTTGATAATTCACAAACATTTGATAGAATATTGCTTTAGAAAGCGGTGGACTATGGATAAAAGTATCGAATTTTTAAAAAGTTTATCTATTGCTGACAAACCTATAATAGTTGGCTGCTCTGGCGGACCAGATTCGATGTGCCTTCTAAATATTCTATATGAAGAAGGTTATCACGTCATATGTGCTCACGTCGACCATAGTATACGCGAAGAAAGTGAAGACGAAAGTGCATTTGTTCATGAATACTGTCAAAAAAAAGGTATCCAATTTGAACTATTAAAACTAGAAAAAATGACACAAAACGAATCCTACTACCGCAAAAAAAGGTATGCGTTCTATAAAAATTTAGCAGACAAATACAAAACGCCATATATCATGACCGCCCATCACGGCGACGATTTAATCGAAACTATTCTAATGCGGTTAACCAGAGGTTCTCATCTTAAAGGATATATAGGTTTTAAAAGTATTTATGAAGAAGGTCAATACTCTTTCATTAAACCGCTCATCTTCTACACCAAAGATGATATTCTGCATTATTTAGAACAAAAAAAAGTGCCTTACGTAAAAGATAAGACGAATGATGAGAACACTTATACTAGAAACAGATATAGACATAACATCTTACCATTTTTAAAAAGTGAATATAGGGATGTCCACCAAAAATATCTACAGTTTTCAACCGAATTAACAGAGGCCAGCGACTTTATAGACGAAGTTGTCGACGGATGCCTAAAAGATAATTATGAAAATTGTTCCATCTGTATAGATAAGTTCACTAAGTTAAATCTCTTTATTCAAAAAAAAGAACTCGAGAAAATTATTAAAGACATTTACAAAGATGATGTGGATAAATTGGGAGTTTTCCACATCGAAAAAATTTTAGAACATATCTCTAAAAACACTAATTTTACCCTCGATTTACCTCTAGGAGTCAAAGTGCAAAGAGAATACAACGAACTTAAATTTATAAAATTGCAAGAAAAGGAAACGTTTAAAATTGAGCTTCAACCACTTACGACTTTGCCGGATGGCTCAGCTATCGAAATTGTAGAAAGTTATGAAGACAGCTCTAATTTTACGACTAGATTGAATAGTGAAGCTTTAACGTTACCATTATACATAAGGACGAGAACACCAGGCGATAAGATGGTAATAAAAAATATGGGTTCTCCAAAAAAGGTTAAGGACATATTTATAGATGCCAAAGTTGCCCCATCTAAAAGAGACACTTATCCTATAGTCGTCGATAGTCAAAACGTCATCGTCTGGCTACCTGGTTTACGCAAAAGCAAATTTGATGTTAACAAAGATGGAAAATATGATATAATACTTAAGTACACGCAAAGAAAGGAAAATATTAATGAAAAAAAATAATCAAAATTCGATGGTAAAATCACTCGCAATGTATGGTCTATTGCTCGCGATGATGATTGGTGCCGTTTATTTCTATGGCGCATCTCAAAACGTCACGCACGATTTTACTTACGATCAATTTATGGAGGTAATTACCGAAAATAAAGTTGAAGAAGTGACGATTACACCTTCTGCTAGTTCGAGTATTTATCAAATAGAGGGTAAACTTAAAGACTATAAAAAGAACGAAAAATTCTCATTGAAAGTCCCATATTCAGAAGTAATTATCGACAAGATACTTTCTTACCAAGATAAAATGGAATTCAAAGTTGAGACGAATAAAGACCCAGGCTCAAGTGCTATTCTAGCCATCGTCGTAAACGTAATTCCAACCGTCCTTTTAGTAGGTGCAACTCTATACCTTTTAATGAAGATATCCAGTGGCAATAACAAATCTATGGACTTTGGAAGAAGTACTGCTAAGTTAAATGCCGATGGTGGAAAAGTTAGATTTACCGACGTCGCAGGATTAAAAGAAGAAAAAGAAGAAGTATCCGAGCTCATCGACTTCCTCAAAAATCCAAAGAAGTTCCAAAAACTTGGGGCCCGTATTCCAAAGGGAGTCTTATTGGTAGGCCCTCCAGGAACAGGTAAAACACTCTTAGCTAAAGCCGTCGCAGGTGAAGCTAACGTACCTTTCTACTATATAAGCGGATCTGACTTCGTCGAATTGTTCGTAGGAGTCGGAGCAAGTCGTGTAAGAGATATGTTTAAAGAGGCGAAACATAATGCCCCATGTCTCATATTTATCGATGAAATCGATGCCGTCGGACGTCAAAGAGGTACTGGAATCGGTGGTGGACACGATGAACGCGAACAAACTCTTAACCAACTTTTAACTGAGATGGATGGATTTGGTGCCAACGAAGGAATTATCATCATAGCTGCCACTAACAGACCAGACGTTCTCGACCCTGCACTTTTAAGACCAGGCCGTTTCGACAGACAAGTAACAGTTGGTTATCCAGATGCAGAAGAAAGAGAAGCGATTCTCGGAGTACACGCTAAAAACAAAAAGTTTGCTAAAGATGTCAATCTCAAGAACCTTTCTAAACGTACTCCAGGCTTCAGCGGAGCAGATTTAGAAAACCTTTTAAACGAAGCTGCTCTATTAACCGTACGTCGAAATAAGCAAGCCATCACGATGGATGAAATTGACGAAGCTACTGATCGCGTACTTATGGGCCCAGCTAAAGTTAGTCGTAAGATTACAGACAAAGAAAAGAAACTCGTAAGCTTACATGAAGCAGGACACGCCGTCATCGGACTTAAATTAGAAGACGCTCAAGATGTGCACAAAATTACTATCATACCACGCGGTATGGCAGGCGGATATACGATGATGCTTCCAAAAGATGAGCACATGAACTTAGCAACTAAGAAAGAACTACTTGCTCAAATTACAGGTCTATTAGGAGGTCGCGTTAGTGAAGAGTTATTCTTTGGAGAGATTTCGACTGGTGCCTCAGATGATTTCTCAAGAGCTACAAAAATAGCGAGATCTATGGTCACTGAATACGGTATGAGCGATTTAGGACCAGTTCAATTAGAATCGAAACAGGGAAGTGTCTTCTTAGGCCGCGACTACGACAAAGCCAAAAACTTCAGTGACCAAGTCGCACTAGAAATAGACACAGAAGTTAGAAAAATAGTCGACGCTTGCTACAAAGAGGCGACAAAGATATTAAAAGAAAACAAAAAACTAGTCACTTTGATAAGCGATACACTGATCGAACACGAGACGATAACAAAAGAAGAAATCGACGAACTCGTTACAACAGGAAAGCTTACTAAATACGATGAAGTAGAAGAAAAGGCAGAAACTAAAGGCGAAGAATAAAACGCCTTTTTTTATTGAAAGGTTAATAATTTGACAAAGTATATATAAAGTGATTTAATAAACACAGACGAAAGGACCGATACTATGATTTTAAAAAATAGAATAAGATTGTTTTCTGGTGTCACTGCTGTTGCACTCGGCTTCTCACTATGTACAGCGTGTGGACATCTTGACCAAAAAGCGGATGAAAGTTTAAGCCCATCGATATATGAAACTTTAAACCCTAATGCAATCGGTAGCTCATCTCCAACTTTAGAAGAAGAAAAAATACCAGTTTATAAAATAAACGTCGTCAAGTACACTAACCCCGAAACAGGACTCGAAGAAATTGTCTTTATGAAAAGTTACGATAGTTGGCCAGAATTATCGGCTGCGCCAGAAGAACATATTAACTTTGCTAAAGCCAAACTAGGCTCTACGGCTATGGCTTCTAAAATCGACGAAGCATATAACAGAGCAGTTGTAATCCGTTATAGAGCATTAAAAGACCCGTCCATCCGATTAGAAAGCCAAAAAGTCTTAAGCATTATAAGAGACGAAGACTCTAGTGTTATTGATATAGGACAATATGGAAAAGACACCATTTACTTAGGAGCGACATCATATGATACAGTAGAAACATATGTCTATACTGAGAAAGAAGAAAAAGAAAACACTGTGACCGTAACTTATTATGACGAAATGAACGACCAAGAACCAATAGATAAACTTATGCCAATAGTCACGCAAAGTTTAATACTTGATTATGGTATGGATCCACAAGAAACATATACAGAAAAAGATTATTTAGATTTTGAAAGAACGCTGAACGCTCAATTGAATAATGAAAGCAAAACGCACCAATTCCATAGAACATTGGATGAACAGGCACATATAATAACAACAAATTAAGTTTCTAATATTTTAAGTTGTAAGAGAATTCTCCTACAATTTTATTTTTTCTCACGCTTTTGATTAATTCTTATATGTACATTGCTAATCATTTATGTTAAAATAGTCTAGAAATAAACAAAATGAAAGTGTGGTACGCGATGGCAAAAATTATTTCTTTAGTTAATCAAAAAGGTGGAGTTGGCAAAACGACGACAAGTATCAACTTAGCTGCCTCATTAGGTAAGCTTGGTAAAAAGACTCTATTAATAGATTTAGATTCACAAGGTAACGCTTCAACTGGTTTAGGAATCAATAAAGGTGCCATAAAGTACAGCGTTTATGAAGTTTTGACGAATAGATGTGAACCGAAAGATGCGATTATCAAGACGAAATTTACAAAATTATCTATCTTACCAGCAACGATAAACTTAGCAGGTCTAGATACCGAACTCATGCAGATGGAGTACAACGACCCAGAGTTTAAAAAGAATCAGCAACTAAAAAATGCTCTTGCCAAAGTAGAAGAAGACTTTGATTATATAATCTTAGATTGCCCTCCATCACTAGGCATACATACTATAAATGCCTTGGTCGCATCTAACTCTGTACTTATTCCTGTACAATGTGAGTTTTTTGCATTGGAAGGAGTCGCGCAATTGTTGAATACGATTATCATGACACAGACGAAACTGAATCCAGAACTGACGATAGAAGGAGTGCTTTTAACTCTTTTGGATTCGCGTACAAACCTCGGCTTAGAAGTCGTTGAACAAGTAAGAAAATTTTTTGGAGAAAAGGTATTCAACACGATTATTCCTCGCCTTATAAGATTGGTAGAGGCTCCAAGTCATGGCAAACCTATATGCGAGTATGATCCAACTTGCCGTGCCACCGAAGCATATTTAAATTTAGCGAAGGAGGTCATTGAACGCGATGGAAACTAAAAGAAAAGCACTAGGAACAGGACTTGAACAGCTTTTCAACAACGAAAACATCAACTTCGAAGGCGCAAGCAGCTTCGAAGAAATAGAAAATGGAATCATAGCGGAAGCAACAGATAAGGATATCAAAGCTATTCCGATTTCTGAAATAAGGAGCAATCCCTTTCAACCTCGGCGTGTTTTTGACGAGGATAAACTATTAGAACTATCCGAATCCATCAAGGAACACGGACTTTTCCAACCGATTATCGTCAAGAAAAGCATCAAAGGTTACGAACTAGTTGCCGGAGAGAGACGTACTAAAGCTGCCAAATTAGCTGGATACACGGAAATCCCTGCCATAATAAAAGATTATACCGACGAAGAGATGATGGAAGTTGCACTTCTAGAGAACATCCAAAGAGAGGACTTGAACCCTATCGAAGAAGCAGAAGCGTATGATAACATCATCAAAAAATCGTCGCTTACGCAAGAACAACTGGCTAAAAAAGTATCAAAAAGCAGAAGCTATATAACGAATGTTCTTGGATTAGTAAACTTACCAGACGAAGTCAAATCTTTAGTATCTAAAGGTCAAATAAGTATGGCTCATGCTAAAATACTAAGCAAAATGGAAGACCCAGACTATGTCTTATCACTCGCTTACCGCATAGTAAACACAGGGATGAGTGTTCGCGAATTAGAGACGATTTCTAAAGGCGAAGATATAAGAAAAAAACATAGAATAACTCGCGTTGTCCCATTAAATAGGATATACTCTATCTACGAAAATGCTATGAGTGAGAAAATTGGAACAAAGGTAACCATATCAGCCAAAAAAGTTACAATTCCTTTTGATTCCGATGAAGACCTCGCCCGCATCCTAGAAACACTGAACATCGACGTGGATGGTGAATAATTATGGACAAAGTGCTAGAATTTTTGTTAAAAAAAGAAGTAATCGGCACGATAGTAGCCATAGCTGTTTCATATCTTCTATATAATATAATCCGCTTTGTCATCGAAAAACTATTGTCAAAAAATAAAAGCGAATACGATAAAAAGAGAAAGCGCACTGTTGCCGAACTCCTTAAAAATATCGTTAAATGGCTACTTATTGCGGTAACCCTCATAATAATATTGGACTTATTCGGCATGAACGTCAGTTCGCTTATCGCAAGTCTAGGAATCGCTTCAGCTGTAGGAGCACTCGCTCTTCAAGACACCCTAAAAGACATCATAAGCGGTGCTTCTATCATCATGGATAATTACTTTGTCGTCGGGGACTACGTAAAATATAATGGCTTCAACGGACAAATAATTGAATTCGGGCTTCGTTCCACGAAGATAATGAACTTTGATGGCGAAGTACTCATCATAGCGAATCGCAACATAACAGAAATTACGAATCTTTCTCAAAAGATAGCTTCCACTTTAATCAAAGTTCCGACATCATATGATGCGCCTATTGCTAAAGTTGAAAAAATACTTGGCGAAATTGTCGACGAAATCAAGAATTGGGATACAATGAAAAGTGACACAACTTATATTGGCATCGACGACTTCAAAGATTCATGTATCGAATACGGGATAAGAATATACTGCAGCCCTGGGAAAATTTGGGGTTATAGACGCGAAATACTTAAAATGATAAAACAAAAATACGACAAGAATAAAATAAAAATACCATATAATCAATTAGAGATTGAGGTTCACCATGAAAACTGATATAATTTTAGGCGATGTCGTCGAAATGAAAAAACCGCACGCCTGCGGCTCGAAGACGTGGACCATTACGAGACTAGGAGTCGATCTCAAATTAAAGTGTACGAAGTGCAACCACGAAATAATGATGGACAGACTAGAATTTAACAAAAAAATTAAAAAGAAGGTGGACAAGCCAAATGATTAAAAAGAAAAAAGAGCGTACTGTCTTACACCCTATTATGGCGTTTGTAATACTCATACTAGGCACTATTCTGTTAAGCGGTATCATGGGCCGTTTTGGAGTCTCGGCAAATTATAATACCATCAATACGATAAGAGGAGATTTAGATACAACTACTGTAATAGTAAATTCTCTTTTGAATCTTTCTGGAATCAAGATGATTTTCCGAACGACAGTATCTAACTTTGCAAGCTTTGCTCCATTGATAAACATCATAATTGTCTTAATCGGAATCGGAATAATGGATAAAAGCGGATTCTTCGAAGCCTTTTTTACCTTATTAACTAAAAAGGCGAGTAAGTTTAAAGTCACATTTATTCTTTCCCTTATCATGATTTTATCGAGCATAATGGGAGATTTAAGTTTTATCATCTTCTTGCCGATATGTGCGCGTTGCTTTAAATACGGCAAACGAAACCCTAAAGCGGGAATAATAATGGCTTTTGCTAGCCTTGCTTGTGGAACAGGAATTAACATATTCATGAGTTCCATCGATGCGGCTTTGTTAGGATATACGAAAACAGCTGCAATATCGTTAGATGTTACTTACACCATAAATAACTTTGCGTATCTTTTCATTATGATTCTAATGACCATCCTCTTTGCCGTAATAATCACACTAGTTACAGAGAAAATCATAATACCTAAGATGGGCAAATACGAAGTACCCGAAGAGGAAGAAGAATTCTACTTAGATAAAAAGAAAAAGAGAGGCCTAGCATTAAGTCTCATCGTCGGAGTTATATACATCTTGATTTTTGTCTATAATATCATACCTGGGCTACCTTTTTCTGGTAATCTATTAGACTATAGCCAAGAACTTTATATAGACAAACTGTTCGGTTATAACTCGTTTTTCAACCAAGGTTTCGTCTTTGTAGTAACGCTTTTCTTCTTCTTATGCGGTCTATTCTATGGAATCGGCGCGGGAACTATTAAAAACAATCAAGATGTAAGCACATTCTTAGGTCACTCACTAGACAACATCGGTAAATCGCTAGTCATCATATTCTTTGCCTCAACTTTCATTTCGATTTTTAAGGCAACTAATATAGGTACAATAGTCGTGGCGTATATAGGAGACGTCATCACTATGAGTAACATGTCTGGAATCCCACTCATCGTAGTAGGCTTTGTTGCTTCAGCCATCGCCACTTTATTCTTGCCATCGCCTGTAACCTGCTGGTCGATTTTAAGCGGTGTCATGGTACCGATATTTATGAACGCAGGCATGACAGCCGAATTTGCTCAACTCGTCTTTAGGGCAGGGCAATGTATAACTTATGGATTGACTCCTATAATGGCATACTTTGCAGTTTATATAGCTATATTGGATAAGAATAGTGAAAACGATAAACCGACGAGCTTAATAGATTCGATAAAATCTATCTTACCTTATTCTGGTATAGTCGCATTAGTTTGGATAACTTTGTTAATCGTTTTATATGTCATCGGTCTACCATTTGGCATAGGTACGAAAGCTGTTTTATAATGAGTCGTCAAGCGACTCATTTTTTTAATTAAAATTAGCCACAATAGGTTTGACAAACTTAGAGACAATTTGCTATAATACCATCGAGATGCAAAATCTCTTTGCTTTAGGCTTGACCTAAAGCCGTTTAGACCAAAAGGAGGTGTAGTTATGAATAAGTATGAATTGATGTTCATCGTTAAAACTACAATGGAAACAGATGCAGCAACGAACTTGGCTAATAATTATAAAAAGATTATTACTGATGAAAAAGGCGAAGTAACAGGTTTTAAAGACTTAGGTCAAAAGAAGCTTGCCTACGCAATTAAAAAGCAAATTAACGGTTTCTATTATGTCATCAACTTTAATGCGACAACTGCTACTATTAAAGAGTTAGATCGCCGCTTAGGATTAGATGAAAACATTTTAAGACATATGATAATTAGATTAGACGAAGAGTAGGAGTTTATTATGAATAGAACAATTTTAGTAGGAAGATTAACAGCGGATCCAGAGCTTAGAACTACTCCAAATGGAATAGCGACAACTCGTATAACCGTTGCAGTCAATAGAATACCTAACGCCAATGGTGAACGCGTAGCAGATTTTATCAATGTAGTTGTGTGGAGAAGACAAGCAGAGAACGTTTCAAAGTTTTGTACAAAGGGCTCACTTGTCGGTATAGAAGGAAGAATCCAATCTCGTAGCTATGATGCTCAAGATGGAACTAGAAGATATGTTACAGAAGTTATCGCAGATAATGTAACTTTCTTAGGAAGCAGAAGTTCAGCTGGTGGAGGAAGTACATTCACTCCAAGCGAACCAAGTATGGACAGCGCTCCAATGGATGTGCCAACTGATGATGTACCATTCCCAACTGGAGAAGAGATGACTACAGATAGCACGACAGACGTAAGCGAAGATCCGTTCAAAGACTTTGGCGATGAAGTTGTACTAAGTGATGATGACCTACCATTCTAAGAAGAAGGGAGAAAACAGACATGGCAGAATTTTATCGTAAAAAGAAAAAGATTTGTCAAATGTGTGCAGGAAAAGGTGTCGATTATAAAGATGTTATGATCGTTTCTAAATATATTAATGAAAAAGGGAAAATAATGCCTAGACGCCAAACTGGAGCATGTGCAAAACATCAAAGATATATTGCTGAACAAATCAAAAGAGCTCGTTTCATGGCTCTAATACCATTCGTAAAATAAGGCTTATGCCTTTTTTATTTTGTAAAAAAATAAAAAAATATAAACGAGTAGGCTAATATAATCCTCTTAGAGTAAATACAAAAGGTTTATTTTTTTCCTCGTCTTTGATATAATACTTAAGACGAAGAAAGACTGGTGAAAACATGAAAGTTATATTATTACAAGACGTAAAAAAACAGGGAAAAAAAGACGAAGTAATCGACGTATCAGATGGATACGCTACTAACTTCTTAATCAAAAATAAACTGGCAGTACCATATACTAAAACTAGCAAAGGAATATTAGAAAGTACTCTAGACAAAAGAGCTCAAGATGAAAAAGCATTAATCGAAGAATGCAAAAAAATGAAAGAGAAACTGGAAAAAGACGATTTTAGCTTCACCTTCAAGTCTGGTTCGGATGGTAAACTTTTCGGAACAGTCTCTACTAAGCAGTTGAGCGAAGAATTGAAGAAAAAAGGCTACAACATCGACAAAAAACAGATAGATATGGCAACCAAAATTGATACTTTAGGAGTCTATAACATAAAAATAAATCTTCATAAAAAGGTTAGTGCTACAATTAGAGTACATATATGCTAAGGAAGTGATTATAAATGGCAACCAGAAAAATACCACAAAACTTGGAGGCTGAGATGGCAGTTTTAAGTGCCTGCCTATTAACTCCAAGTGCAGCCGATAAAGTTTCAGAAGAGCTGACTGCCGACATGTTCTTTAGTGACGCGAATAAAAAAATCTTTGAAGCAATTTTCAACTTACACGACAATAAACGTCCAATTGACATGATGACCCTCACTAACGAGTTAGAGAAAAACAACACTCTAGCGCTTATAGGAGGACTCGATTATCTAGGCGAAGTCGTCGATTCGATAGTAAGTGCTGCTAACCTCGATTATTATATAAATATCGTTCAAGAAAAATACTTGCGTCGAAGATTAATCGACGTTTCTACAGAAATCACGACTTCAGCTTATGAAGAGACGACCGATACGAACGAAGTAGTCGACAATGCCGAGCAGAAGATTTTCTCAGTTACTAAAGAAAGAAAAGCAGGGGAATTTAAGTCCATAAGCGAAGTATTGCGTAGCACCCAAAAGAGGCTCGAATATTTAGCTAAAAACGGTTCAGCCATAACAGGCTTACCGACAGGATTTACACAGCTCGATTTGTTGACGAGTGGCTTACACGAAAACGAACTTATCATCATCGCTGCCCGTCCTGCGATGGGAAAGACCGCGTTTGTCTTAAACTTAGCTATAAATGCTGCCCTATCTACGCCTAAAGCAGTTGCAATATTCAACTTAGAGATGGGTGCAGAACAGTTGGCGGAACGTATGATCGGTTCAGTCGGAGGAATAGATTTAAAGAAGATTAAAACGGGTCAACTCGACGACCAAGACTGGCAACACGTCAATGAGGCAATGAGCGAATTGGGAGAGACGAATCTTTATATCGAAGATGTATCTGGTATCACAGTCGGTGATATTAGAGCCAAATGTAGAAGATTAGCCAACTCTGAACAGGGTTTAGCGCTCGTTATCATCGACTACCTACAGCTAATACAAGGTGGTTCTAGATACGCCGGTAACCGGCAACAAGAAGTTTCAGAAATATCCCGTTCTCTAAAGACGATGGCTATAGAGTTACACGTTCCCGTCATCGCTGCAGCCCAGCTATCGCGAGGAGTAGAACTTCGTGAAGATAAACGTCCAATCATGAGTGACCTTCGTGAATCCGGCTCGATAGAGCAGGATGCCGATATTGTCGCTTTCCTCTACCGAGACGACTACTATAACCCTAACAAATACGATTTGAGTAGCTCGACATCTATTACAGAATTCATCGTCGGCAAACATCGTAGTGGTAACACAGACACCGTAAAACTTTTATTCGAAAAGAACTTCAGTAACTTCGTAGACTATGTCGAATCAAGAGATAATACTAAGGAGGCAAACTAATATGTCTAATAAAATAAACATATGGGGTATTCTTATAATCGTTGTTTCTGCTATTTTTATCGTGTTAATCGGATTCGGTTCCCAAGACACGCGTTCAGCAAAAAAAGTTTTTATGGTTTATTTAGATGGTAAAAAAGTAGGTTTGCTTGATGACCGCGACGCTCTATATAATATGATTGATAAAGAGCAAGAAGCCATAAAATCCGAATTTGGTGTCGACAAAGTCTATCCGCCTCAAGGATTAGAAGCAATAGAATATACGACATACAACTCAAAATTTAAAACTCCTCAAGATGTATATAATTTAATTGCTGAAAAAAGCACTTTTACTATCAAAGGCTATACGGTTACCATCAAAAAAGAAGATGGCGATCCGATTTATATTAATATACTAAACAAAGAAGACTTAGAACCAGCACTTATGGATGCGATAAGCACCTTCATAAAATCAGAGAACCTCGATGCATATATTAAAGACAAGCAACTAGAAGTGACTGACACTGGTAAAACGATTGAGAGTATTTACTTTGAAGAAAAAATAACTATTAAAGAGTCTTATCTGCCGGTCGATGCCGACATTATAACGAACAAAAGTGACTTAACGAAATATCTTCTCTTCGGCACTTTAGAGCCACAAGCTGAATATATCGTCAAAGAAGGCGATACGATAGAAACAGTTGCTTACGAAAATAAGCTTAGTAATGAAGAGTTACTAATCGCCAATCCCGAATTGACGAGTGTAAATTCTCTTCTAAGCCCAGGTCAAAAACTGTCCGTTGGACTTATCGCTCCATTATTTACAGTCGTCGAACTATCGGAAGTTATTGAAGTCGTCGACACGGCATACGATACAGTCATAGAAAAAAACAACGCTATGTATATTGGACAGAGTAGAGTCAAACAAGAGGGTGTCAAAGGAAAAAGCCGCGTAACTGAAAAAGTCACCTATAAAAACGGTGAAATAAAATCTTTGCAAGTTACTGCTACGACAGAGATATCTACACCGATAAGTAAGATTGTCGTTCAAGGTACATTGCCAAACTATAATTTTAACAACGTTCCACCAGCAGCTTCTTCTACCGACTGGGGCTGGCCAACGATTAGTCCATATGTCATCACTAGTACCTTCGGTTATCGTTGGGGAACATTCCACGGCGGAATAGATATTTCTGGTAGTGGATTTGGCTCACCAGTCTACTCTTCGACAGAAGGAACAGTCATAAGGACTTTCAACGGATGTGCCGACATAGGGTATTATGGCTCATCCTGTGGAGGAAGTTACGGTAACTACGTAGAAGTACAGACATCTACCGGTCTCATAATCTACTATGCTCATATGAAAAATACGATAAGAGTATCGGTTGGACAACAAGTAGCAAAAGGAACCTTAATAGGTCACATGGGTAGCAGTGGAAGCTCGACGGGAACGCATCTCCACTTCGAAATACGCGATGCAAGTGGTCAAAAACTTAATCCCTGCAGGGCGGCATTCGCA
This sequence comes from uncultured Muribaculaceae bacterium, assembly GCA_964560995.1. Classification (GTDB taxonomy): domain Bacteria; phylum Bacillota_I; class Bacilli_A; order RF39; family UBA660; genus RUG11867. Next base: position 17,124 of record CAZLNI010000001.1, on the reverse strand, counting down.
TGTTAGTCAGCATTCTTGCCTCTGGGTCGAAAGGTAACTGCACCTACGTGGAAACAAACGACATTAAACTTCTAATCGACGTGGGTATGAACACGAAGTATATTACGGAGCGTTTAAATGAGCTGGGAGTCCAACCAGAAGAAATAGACGCCATCGTCATGACTCATACACATGGAGACCATACAGTGGCATTAAAAGTGTTTACTAAAAAATATACGCCTCAGATAGTTTTAACTGAAGGGATGCTAGAAGATTTGGACTTTCTAAAAGACTATGGAAACCTTCTCGTTACTGAAGGTTCCGTGGAATATGGTCAAACAAAGATAGAGCCATTTAAAACTAGTCATGACTCTACTGATCCGCGTGGATATTTAATCGAAGATGTGGAATCCTCGGTTGTCTACATGACGGATACGGGTTACTTAAATCAAAGATATTTTGAAAAACTTAAGAATAAAAATGTCTATATAATAGAAGCAAATCACGATGTCGAAATGCTCATCAATGGTCCATATCCTAAAGAGACGAAGAGTAGAATACTGAGCGATGTCGGTCACCTTTCGAATAACGCAGCAGGTTTTTACCTCTCAAAACTTATAGGACCAGATACCAAAAAAGTTTATTTAGCCCATTTGAGTGAAACGAATAATACAGAAGAGGAAGCATTGAGAACCGTCCGCAAGACGCTTGCCGAATATGAAATCGACTTTGATGATATCGAAGTTGCTAAACAAAGAGAAAAGACAAAAGAAATAAAAATATAAAATAGGAGCCTCTCATGCTAAAAATAATATGCTTAGGAAAAATAAAAGAAGACTATCTTGCTAAGTTAATCGAAGATTATAAAGAAAGAATAAGCAAGTATCATAAGATAGAAATAATCGAACTAAAAGACGAAAATGACCTCAAAAAAGAAGCTCTAAATATTCTTAAAAATATAAATTCTCGCGATTACTGTATACTTTGCGATATAAAAGGTCGGAAGCTCAACAGTGTTGATTTTGCTCACGATATCGATGAAGCTTTTCAAAAATCTGGTACGATAGATTTCGTCATTGGAAGTTCCGAAGGAGTAGATGAAAGTGTGAAAATTCGGGCAAATGAAAAGATATCTTTCTCTGACCTTACGATGCCCCATGGTCTATTTAGAGGAGTTTTACTCGAACAGATTTACCGCGCATTTAAAATAAATAATAACGAAACATATCATAAGTAGGTGTAACATGGAATTATTTCACAACGACTGGGATGACGTCCTCAAGGACGTGACATCCACTAAAGAATTTTATAATACGATGGTACTTGCAAAAAAGGAATATGACACCAAAACAGTATTTCCACCCAAAGACCACATCTTTGAAGCTCTAAAACTCACGAGTTACGAAAATACAAAAGTAGTAATCGTAGGACAGGACCCATATCACGGAGTAGGTGAAGCACATGGGCTATCTTTTTCAGTTCGCAAAGGCGTAAGAGTACCACCGTCCCTTCAAAATATATATAAAGAAATATATGATGACTTAGGCATCGTTGAACCTGCAAATATAGGAGACCTCACTAAGTGGGCTCAAGAAGGAGTCTTACTTTTAAACTCTATATTGACTGTCGAAAAAGACAAAGCAGGGAGCCACAGTTCGCTAGGATGGGAATTCTTCACAGACAGCATAATAAAAAAATTAAACGAAAAAGAGACTCCTGTAGTCTTCATACTCTGGGGTTCGTTTGCTCGTAGTAAGAAGTTCTACATCACGAATCCAAAACACCATATAGTAGAATCTACTCATCCATCTCCCTTCAGTGCAAGAAACGGATTCTTCGGTTCTAAACCCTTTTCTAAGACTAACGAATTCTTAAAAAATGACGGTCTAAACCCTATCGATTGGCAACTTTAATAAATTGACTTGCAAAACATCTCTGTGTATGTTATATTATGGATGTAACACGCAGGTGTTTTTATTTTGGAGGAATTAAAATGGCAAAAGAAACTGTCAAAGTAGACAATGGATTAGAAGAAATCGAACTTACCAAAAATGAAGAAATAGGTAAGAAAAAAGATAAAATAAAAAAAGAGAAACCTAAAAAAGAAAAAGCAAAAAAAGGGTCAAGTAAAAAGGGTTACTTTTCTAAACTCATGACTGAGATTAAACTAGTATCTTGGCCAACGAAGAAATCGGTCTTTAAGTATTCGCTTGCAACGGTGCTCATGATCGTTTTAATGGCAGCATTCTTTATTGGGGTCTCAGCAGTTTTTGACCTTTTATACGCTCTAGTACAAGGATGGATTGGATAATATGGAAAAGCTTTGGTATGTAGTAAACACTTATAGTGGACATGAAGATAAAGTAAAGGAAAAGTTGACTGCGCGTGCGGAATCTATGGGATTTCAAGACTATATTTTTCGCGTAGTCGTTCCGACAGAAAAGGTAACGAGAGAACAAAAGAACGGCACTAAAAAAGAAGTAGAGCAGAAGATGTTTCCAGGTTACGTCTTAGTCGAAATGATTATGACCGACGAAGCATGGTATATCGTCCGTAATACGCCAGGAGTTACTGGATTCATCGGTTCATCTGGTAAAGGAGCTAAACCGACACCGCTTTTACCTCAAGAAATAGATAAAATTCTAGCCAACATGGGAATGTCAAGATTGGATGCCGATAAAGAACTCGAAGTTGGAGCTAAAGTCCAAATCATCGACGGACCTCTTAAAGGATTCTCTGGAACAATCGAATCCATCGATAAAGAAAACGCAAGACTCAATGTTCTTGTCGATTTATTCGGTCAAGACACACCTGCAGAAGTCGAAATGTTCCAAGTATCATTACAAGACTAGCCCCTTGGGCTTTTTTATTTTGCAATTTACCACTAAAAACCACCACTTATAGCAAAAGTCCTACCAAAAACGTGTAAAAAATAGCAAAAAGTCCTACCAAAAACGTGATATCTATTGATTTTATAAGAGAAAAGATTTATTAAAAAAATTTTATATAATTAGCTTTTCTTTTTAGGACATTCCTTTACTTCATCAGTTAAACCTATAATATAATCAGCAGATACATCTAAGTATTCACATATTCTATTCAAATAGGTTACTGGCATTACATTCACACCTTTTTCATACCTTGCATATTGTTGTTGTTTTAATCCTAAAAATTCTGCTACTTCTTTTTGAGTTATATTTTTACAATCTCTAATCCATTTAATTCTTTCAGTATAGTACATTTAATCACCAGCACTTTTATATCATTTGTGACAACAAATGTGTTGAATTATGAACATATGTGTTGTATAATATTCTATATAATAGAAAGTGTAGGAAAGTTTATGAATTCAAAGACCAAGAAGACGATATGTTTGCTTATAGGTATAGCGTCTATACTAACGGTAGTAAGTGCAGTATCATATGCATATTTCACAGCTAGCGGTGAAGTAAGAAAAATGGAAGCAACAATCAGCACAGGAACTACAAGTGCTAGATTTGCCGATAACGATACAGGTATAACAGGAGAACTAAAGTTCGGAGAATCAATTACAAAGAAATTCACTATACAGAATACTGGAACGGCAGAAGCAAGAGTCAAGATGTATTGGAAAGACTTAGTAAATACATATATAGAAGGTTCACTAACTTATGTACTTAGACAAAGTGAGAGTAATGAAGGACCATATACCGAAGTAGTAAGTAAGACGAATGTTCCAAAGACTTCTAATGTTTTAGCCAACTCTCTGACAATACCAGTAGGTAAGACATACTACTATGAACTAGTAATAACATTAAACTATTTAGAAGATGTAAATCAAGACTCAGACTTAAGTGCCAAGTTCAGTTCGACATTTAGTTTAACTGATGAAAAGGGAGATATAGATAATCCTTCAATCATTGATGCAATAATTGCCTTTTCAAATGGAACTAAAAGCTCTTTTACAGCGAAAGCTACAATAAATGAAGGGGTTTTCGAAATGGAAGACGATTATGGAATAAGTTATTACTATAGGGGGGCAGTAGAAGACAACTATGTAAAATTTGGTCAAAATAAATCTGGGCAAGATATGTTCTGGAGAATAGTTCGTATCAATGGTGATGGAAGTCTTCGAATTATCTATGATGGAACGAGTGCCCACATGAACGGGGAATTTAGTGAAGATAGGGTTGCTATGACAAATGCAGCATGGAATACCAAATACAATGATAATAAATATATAGGATATATGTATAGTCCCCAAGATAAAGAAGATGGAACCGTAGTATATAGTACAAGTAAGGAACAAGCTCAAACTAATGAAACGGATTCTAATATAAAGACTCTATTAGATACGTGGTATAAAGAAAATATAATAGATACTGGATACAGTGGAGCAGTAAGTGATGAAATATTCTGTAATGATAGAAGTTTTGCAAATGATAATAAAGGAACGGGTGCAAGAACAAGCGAGACACACTATGGAGCATATGGCAGATTAACCATTGATAATCCACAGCCTACATTCAAATGTGAGCAGAAGAATGATGCATTTACAGTAGAAGATATGACAAAAGGAAATGGTATTTTGGATTATCCAGTTGGTTTCATAACAGCGGATGAAATAGTAACAGCAGGCGGGAAGTATGAGACAACAAATCAAAATTATTATCTATATAAAGGTTTTCGGTACTTGTCATTTTCACCTATGTATTATAGTACTTATAGCACTATGTTTTGTGTCAGTGAAAATGGTTCTTTGTATAAAGTTTACTCAAGTAATAAGGTTTCTATCGCACCTGTCATAAACCTAAGCCCAGAATACGTAAATACGATGATTGGAACAGGTACGATGACAGATCCTTACCGTGCAGCATAAAAATAAAGAAAAAGATTAAAGCTATTTAAAGAAACAATGAATCTTACAGTCATTGTTTTTATATTAATTACTGTGGATTTTAATATAATTTAACTTGAATTTACCCGCTATCTGTGGTATATTCTATCACGAGATGTTCTCGTAACTCTCAACAAGTGGGAGGGAATGCGGATTAGCCCACACCACTTCTACGTAAAAATGAAAGGATGTGTTTTTCGTGGCAAAAGAAATCGCAAAGAAAATTAAACTTCAAATTCCTGCTGGAAAAGCTACACCAGCACCACCAGTTGGTACTGTTTTAGGACCTGCAGGAATAAACTTGCAAGAGTTCTGTACTAAATTTAATGATGCTTCTAAAGACAAAATGGGAGACATCGTACCAGTAGAGATAACTCTATATGCAGATAAATCTTATGATTTCGTTCTAAAAACAGCACCTGCACCATTCTTAATCAAGAAGTATGCTAAAATTCAAAAGGGTAGTGCTAAAGGTGCCAATGAAGTCGTTGCAACGATTACTAAAGACGACCTTCGTGCCATTGCTGAAACTAAGTTACCAGACTTAAATGCCTATACAATAGAAGAAGCAATGAAGATTATCGAAGGAACTGCCCGCAATATGGGTGTTGCAGTTAAAGGCTTGAACGATGCAGAAATGATGGAACAAGCTAAAGAAGCTGCTCAAGAAGAAGCTGAACAAGCAAAACGTGAAGCTGCACTTGAAGCAATGGAAGCTAGCGCTCAAGATACTTCTGTCGATGTCGAAGTCATCAACGAGAAGTCTGAAGAAGAATCGACTGAAGAATAAGTTTAAAACTTTAAAAACAAAAATAACAAAAATATCCGCTCTTAAAATAAACCACGATTGGAGGGAAAACAGTGAAAAAATTGGGAAAAAAATATGTGGAAGCTTCTAAATTGATAGAAAAAGGAACTGAGTATTCGACAGCTGAAGCAGTTGAATTAGTTAAAAAGACTGCTACTACTAAATTCGACAGTACTATAGAAATAGCTATCAACTTGAACATCGACACTAAAAAAGCTGATCAACAGATGAGAGGATCGATCGTTTTACCAAACGGAACAGGTAAAACTAAGAGAATCTGCGTTCTAGCGAAAGGTGCTCAAGCAGAAGAAGCGAAAAAAGCCGGCGCTGACTTCGTAGGAGAAGCAGAGCTTATCGACAAAATGGCTAATGAAAACTGGTTCGATTTCGACGTAATCGTCGCTACACCAGAGATGATGCCTGCACTTGGTAAAATCGGTAAAGTTCTTGGTCCAAAAGGTTTAATGCCAAACCCTAAGACAGGAACTGTAACTATGAATACTGGTAAAGCCGTTGAAGACATCAAAAAAGGTATGATTGAATATCGTGCAGATAGTTACGGTATAGTTCATTCGCCAGTTGGTAAAGCATCATTTGACGCATCAGCTTTAGTTGAAAACATTAACTATCTTGTTAATGCAATCGTTAAAGCGAAGCCGACAACTGTCAAAGGAAACTACATTAATTCTATCGTCATTTCTAGTACAATGGGTCCTGGAATCAAACTAGATAAAAATTCTTTTGACAAATAAAAAAACATAGTATATAATACAAATTAATGAAAAAACGTTTGTCCATAGACAGCAGGGGATTCGTCTTAATAATCCTGCCGAGGGGAACTTTTAGAACTTATTTAAAAACTCTAAAGCTTTCCCTATGGGAAAGTTTTTTCAAAAAATGAAAGGAGTTTTAATTATGGCAAGTGAAAAGAACTTGAATCTTAAAAAAGAAGTCGTAAAAGAGATTTCTGATAAGATTTCGAACAGCGCCTCTGTTATAGTGTTTACATATCAAGGGTTAACTGTTAGTGAAATGTCTGAATTGCGTACCAAGCTAAAAGAATCTAATAGTGAAATCAAAGTTTATAAAAACACTCTAGCTAAAAGAGCTTTTGAAGACGCTAAAATCGATAATGCCGAATTCTGGGAAGGCCCAAATGCTATTCTCTTCGGTGGAGATTTATTAGCGCCTATCAAAGTAATAAGCGAGTTTGCTAAAGACAGAGATAATGTTCAAATTCGCACAGGTTATGCTGATGGCAATATCCTCACACTAGAGGAGATTAATACATACGCATCTCTTCCATCTCGCGAAGGATTGCTCACTATGTTTGCAGCTGGCTTAATGCAACAAGCCAAGATGTTTGCAATCGGAGTTGACCTATACGCCAAAAAATTAGAAGAAAATAATTAAAAGAAAGGAATGATTTAAATGGCAAAATTAACTGCAAAAGATATTATTGATACTATTAAGGAAATGACAATTCTTGAACTTAAAGAATTAAACGATTTGATGAAAGATGAATTAGGAATCGATCCTAGTGCTATCGCTGTTGCTGCTCCTGCTGCTGGCGCTGCTGCTGCAGACGATTCTGCAAATGCTGCTAAGACAGTAGTTCTTAAGGACGCTGGAGCACAAAAGATTGCAGTCATCAAAGTTATCCGTGAAATCACAGGACTTGGACTTGTTGAAGCTAAAGGACTTGCTGATAACGGCGGAAATATCAAAGAAAACGTACCTGCAGATGAAGCTAACGAAATCAAGACTAAACTTGAAGAAGCTGGCGCTACTGTAGAACTTGCTTAATTTTAACTCCAAAGGTGGCTTTTAGCCATCTTTTTTTTGTAAAATTAGCTGTGACATCTTGTATAATAAGTCATTTCATGTTAATATCATAATAGAGGATGGTGTACAAAATGGACATAATCGATAATGAACGCAACCTTATTAAAGAAAGAATGAAACAAATAAAAGATGATATGCGCGACGTAAAAAGACCTAATCGTCATATCGTAATAGCAGCTGGCGAGCCCGTTTTACAAGAAGATCAAGACGAATACAGAGCTTTAGCGCGCATGGCTGAATTGCTTGAATACGGTTTAAAAGAGAAATTTACTGGCGAATATGACAAACTGCGTAAAGAAACAAAACTAGAAGGCATAGACACAAGCATAAGCGAAAAAATAAGTCCCAGTATATCATCAGAAGAAAAAATTGATGAACCAGTTCAAATCGTCGCCCCTAGTATACCAGTCGAAGAACAGTTTACTATTGACGCTGAGTCTTCTAAAATAGCATCATCAAAAAAAGAAATAGTAACACCAACTGCTAGCAAAGCTCTTCCAGAACAAGGCACTCAAGACACATTATTAAACGATTATGTGAATGGACAACTACAAGATAGCCTCTATAACCAAGATGCACGGTTAGCTGTAGATCCAAATTTAGAATCGGTAGTTGTAGATATCGTACCAAACAAACCAAAAGATGCTTCTTATTTTGAGGAAATAAAGGCTCACGCCATCGATGCCGATTATAAACCAGTTGATGAAACAAAGAATGATTCGCCTTTCTTTGGCAAACCTACAGAAGAAGAAACTCCTTCTTTTGCTCCAAATATGAAGAGCTTACCTTCACAAACAGCTGATAATCAAGGGTTTCCTTCAATTTTAGAAACAAATCATAACCAAAGTTCAGATAACGAAACAAATAATAGCACTACAACTGATGAAGAGCTCATAGAAGTAGAATCTATAACTCCATGGCAATGGGTAAAAGATCATAAAAAACAGATTTTAATCGGTCTTGGATTAACAGCAATTACGATTGCCATTGTCATAGCTGTTACTCAAGTATTGCCAGCTTTCTTAGCTGCAACGCAAGCAGCAACAGAAGCATCTATTGCTGCCTCTAATGCTACTCAAATATCAAGTTTAGCTAACTCGATGCTTTCAAATAGTGCCCTCTGGCATACTGCCTCTGCCACAGAACAAGTAGCACTACATAGTGCCAATATAGCTACATCTAACATCATTTCAAGTTTGACTGGGTCAGTAGCAACTTATAATAATGCTCTAGGAGCTTGGACTATTGGTGGACAAACTATCTCTCAATTCGCCGCGTCTGCAACAGCCACTGCTTCAGAAGCTGCAACAGTTGCAGCAGCTGCTGCAAGCAAAGTAACAGCTCTCTCACACGCTGTATTGGGAACGAGCATCGGAGGAATTGGTTTAATCGGTGCGGGGCACCTTTTACCAAAAAAGAAATCGAAAGAATATAAAACTTTTAAAGCATCTATTAATAATTTAGTAAATGCTGCCCCTTCTCTAAGCAAAGAAGATAGAAGCAAAACAGCTCAAACCCTACAAAACCAAATTAAAACATCTCAATCGTTATCTAACGAAGAGAAAAAAATATTATATAGAAAATTACAAGTCGCTATCAAAAAGATGGATAAAATGAAAGATAATGTCTCTCCTATGTTTACAAGTTTACCAGATAGCTTTAACATAGAAGACCATACTATCAAAGCTGCATAGGAGGATGAATATGAAGACAGATACTGTTATAAAACTTAAAAATAATAAAGCATATTTACTACTCCTAGAGAGCGAACTCGATTTAGAAGGATATTTCCTAGGAGTAGAGTTGGATGAAAAAAATGAACCGACCAACACTTATGTAATACTACAAGACGTTGAAAAAGACGGGAAACATTTTGTCAAAAAAATTGATGAACCCGACATATTAAATCAACTATTGCAAGATTACCAATTACAATACGATGAAAAATATGAAGACGACCAAGACGCTTAAGGTCGTTTTTGCGTACTAAAATTTATTGCAAAATATCATTTTAGGTTATATAATTAAACCATAATAAAGCACAGATAAAAGTGCTACGAAAGGATTGAAAAACAATGCAAAGAAATCAAATTCGGGGGGGGGGTCATTAAAAAATAATTCTTCTAAAGCGAAGAAGGTATTAATAGTAAGTTTGACCCTCGGTTTAACAATAGGAATGGGCACATGGACAATCGAAAAATACATCGGTCCAAATAAAAAAGAAGAAAACAAAACTATCGCGATGTACCTAGAAAACGAAGAAGGAACATATACAGCAAGTACTGAGAATACATTCCCAACAGATGGGTATGTTTTAAACGTGGAAAAAAGTAGTTGTCGTAATGGAGGAACTGTAACTCAAGATGCAAGTACTAAAAAGATTAGGTTAACTGCTTCTAAGACAGATGCGTGTACGTTGTATTTTGATAAAGTAGTAGTTCCTATATCAGAACAAGTGTTAACCAAACTAGGGGTAACATCAAAAGGTGTATTAGCAAGCTTCACAGATATAGCGCCAAAGCCAACGCAATATCAAGACAATAACTTTTCGGGAAGTCAATATAGCAATAATATGACCGATTACAAAACAAGATATATAACCTATGCAAGTAGTTATACATTTGATACAAGTACGGGTTTATATACACTTACAAATCCACAAAAATGTCAATACTCTAGTTGTTACACAACTTTAAGGGGAAAATATATAGTTAGTACTTATGGTAGTACAACAAATGCAGTAGCAACATCGAGTAATCTAGGAACAATATACAAAATAGGAACAGGAACGACGACAACAAGTATGCCATATATATCATCATCCAAAACAATAACTAATTATGACTATAGTAAAGATGGAATCTTCGAAATGGAAGATGACTATGGCACAAGTTATTACTATAGAGGAGCAGTGGAGAATAACTATGTAAAGTTCGGAAAGAATAAATCTGGTCAAGATATGTTCTGGAGAATAATCCGTATCAACGGAGATGGAAGCTTAAGAATAATCTATGATGGAACGAGTGCACATGCTAATGGAGTATCTAATTCAAATAGATTAGCATTAACAAATGTAGCATGGAATACGACAAACTATAACGATGCCAAATATGTAGGATATATGTATGGAGGAGCTAATGGAACGGCCAGCACCAGTAAAGAACAAGCTCAAACCAATGAAACAAGTACAAATATAAAGACCCAACTAGAAACGTGGTATAAAGAGAATATAGTAGATACAGGATACTCAGCATCGGTAAGTGATGAAATATTCTGTAATGATAGAAGCTTTGCAAGTAATAATACAGGAACAGGCTTTGGAACAAGTACAACAGAGTATGGAGCATATGGAAGAGTAGGAAGTGGAGTAAGTAATCCTCAACCAAGTTTCAAATGTCCAGAGAAGAACGATGCATTTACAGAGAGTGATACAACCAAAGGAAACGGTGCATTAGAATATCCAGTAGGATTAATAACAGCAGATGAAATAACAACAAGTGGAGGAAGATACAATCAACCAAATGGCTCAACAAATAATTATAAATATTATTTATACAAAGGGTCATGGTATTGGTCACTCTCGCCTAACACTTATACTAGTGATGCTTATGTGTTCGGTGTAAATAGCGGTGGTAGTTTGAACTACAATTATGTGACTTATACGGGCGGCGTCGCGCCAGTTATCAATCTGAGCGCTGAATACGTAAATACCTTAATCGGAGAGGGTACTATGGAATTGCCTTACCGAGCAGCATAATAAATAATATTTTAATACTATATCGCACACTCAAAAAAGGTGTGCGTTTTCGTTTGTCAAATTCCTTATTAGATAGTATAATACCGAATAGGTGAAACATATGAAACAGACCAATATCAGAAATTTTTCTATCATTGCTCACATCGACCATGGTAAGAGTACCTTAGCTGACCGCATATTGGAGATAACGGGTGGAGTAGAAAAAAGAGAGCTGAAAGCCCAAATGCTCGACAGCATGGATATCGAACGCGAAAGAGGCATCACTATCAAACTAAATGCCGTCGAACTAAATTATAAATATAAAGACGAAGAATATACTCTCCATCTAATCGATACTCCAGGGCATGTCGACTTTTCTTACGAAGTAAGCCGAAGTTTGGCTGCCTGCGAGGGAGCTATTCTCGTCGTCGATGCAGCACAGGGTATAGAAGCGCAAACTCTTGCCAATCTCTATTTAGCTCTCGAAAACGATTTGACTATAATTCCCGTCATTAATAAAATCGATCTTCCCAATGCCGATATTCCCAAAGTCAAAGAAGAACTAAAAAACGTTCTTGGGTTTAAAGACGAGGAAATAATCCTTTGTAGTGGTAAAACGGGTGAGGGTGTTCGCGAACTGATAGAAGCCATCATCGAACGCATAAATCCTCCCAAAATAAAGAACGATGCTCCTACGCGCGCTCTTATCTTCGACTCTTTGTACGATGCTTATCGGGGAGTCATCGTATCAATCAAAGTAGTAGAAGGCAACATTCGTTTAAAAGATACGATAAAATTTTTGGCGACGGGTGAAGAATTCGAAGTGGTCGAACTAGGAAAAAATACTCCTCATCTTTCCCTACGCGATGAACTCAAAAGTGGTGAAGTAGGCTGGGTAAGTGCCGCGATTAAGAATATCGAAGGAGTAAAAGTAGGGGATACTTTGACCACTAAACGAAGCGAAGCAAAAACTCAACTTGCTGGTTATAAACCTATGAAGCCGATGGTTTATTCAGGACTTTTCCCAATCGAACCTAACAAATATGAAGCTCTCAAAGACGCTTTAGAAAAACTAAAGCTTAACGATGCCGCTTTGTCAATCGACCCAGAGACGTCGGATGCTTTAGGTTTCGGTTTTCGTTGTGGGTTCCTAGGACTTCTCCATATGGATGTCATAGAGGAGAGGATTCGTCGCGAATTCAACGTCGATATAATCGCTACTTCACCGAGTGTAATTTATAGGGTTACTCTCACAAACGGCGAAGCAAAAGAAATCGATAGTCCTAATAAGATGCCAGATAGGGCGACGATTCGTTCGATTGAAGAACCTTTCATCCGCACAAACATTCTCGTTCCAACAGAATACATCGGCTCTATCATGAATCTGTGCCAAGATAAAAGGGGAATATTTGATAATACTGAGTACATCGATGCCGAGCGAGTAAACGTTCACTATTATTTGCCTTTATCGGAAATAGTTTACGATTTCTTCGACAAACTTAAGAGTTCTACGAAAGGTTATGCTTCTTTCGATTATGAACTAACAGGCTATAGGGAATCTGACCTCGTCAAAATGGACATTCTTTTAAACGGTGAAATAGTAGATGCTTTAAGTGTCATCGTCCACAAAGACTATGCCTATGCACGTGGTCGTAAAATCGTCGAGAACTTAAAAGAGATAATACCTCGACAATTGTTCCAAGTGCCTATACAAGCGTCGATCGGTTCTAAAATAATTGCACGTGAGACGATAAGTGCCATGAAGAAAAATGTTTTAGCCAAATGTTACGGTGGCGACATTTCTCGAAAAAGAAAGCTTTTAGAGAAACAAAAAGAAGGAAAAAAGAGAATGAAGATGGTTGGACGCGTCGAACTTCCGAGTGAAGCTTTCTTAAGCGTCCTAAAATCGGATAAATAATAGAAAGAAGTAAGAAATATGGATACTAAAATTTCTAGCGATATCTTCGCAGTAGAATTAAATTATATTGAAGACGAAAAGATAAGAAGAAGTGCTAAAAAGATGGTCGAGCTGCTACCAGACTATTATTTTCACGAACCAGCGAGCTCGACCGGCAAATATCATCCTGCATTTTCGTCTGGGGAAGGCGGCTTAGTAAGACACGTTAAAGTTGCCGTTCGCTTCGCCGTCGAGCTTTTTAACATATATAAATTCGACCAAGAAACAAAGGATCTCATAGTGTTTGCTCTAATAATACACGATGGACTAAAAAAAGGCTTATCCGAAGAACGTTATACAAGATTCGACCATCCAATTTTGATAGCTAACTATTTAAAAGAGCAAAGAGACAAACTAGAATTGACTGATGAACAGATTGAAAGAATCGCCAAAATGGACGCGAGTCACATGGGAAAGTGGAATACTAATACTTACAATCCCGACATAATTTTGCCTCTTCCAAAGTCAGTCGAAGAAAAGTTTGTCCATATGTGTGACTATCTATCGAGTAAAAAATTTATCAATGTCAATTTCGACGAACACGACAACATACTTGAATAAAACACAATAAAATGATATAATAGATGTATTCAAGGTAGAGGAGTAGTATATGGCAAGTATTTATATACACATACCCTTTTGTAAATCTATCTGTGCATATTGTGACTTTTGTAAAGTGCTCTATAATAGAGATTATGTATTGACCTATTTAGATGCCCTCAAAAGTGAGGTAGAAGATTCCTATGAACATGAACTCGTCGAAACTCTTTATATAGGCGGCGGGACACCGTCCAGTCTTACGAGAGAAGAAAGGAAGAAGCTTCAAAATATAATATGCATTTTCAAACTGGCGAAGGATTATGAATTTACCTTTGAATGTAATATCGAAGATATCGATGAAGATTTACTAATCGACTTAAAAGAAATGGGAGTAAACAGATTATCTATCGGTATCGAATCGTTTGATCGAGACAAATTGTCTTTCATGAACCGCAAAGCAGATTTTAAAGATGCTCAGAGTAAAATCGAATTGATTAGAAATATGGGGTTTAAGAATATCAATTTAGATTTGATGTATGGCATCCCTTATGAAAAGGTGAGCGACTTAAAAAAAGATTTACATCAGTTTTTAAAGTTGAATCCAGAACATATCAGCACATATTCTTTGATTATCGAAGATTATACGATGTGTAAGATTAGACAAGACGAAAACATCAAAGAAGAGGAAGAACTTAAGATGTATAACTACATAGTGAGTACTCTTGAGCGAGCAGGTTATCATCACTATGAAGTGTCAAATTTTGCGAAGCCTAATTATGAAAGCAGACACAATTTATGTTATTGGAATAACTGTGAATATTATGGCTTCGGTTTAGGGGCATCTGGCTATATTAAGGGTTTTAGGTACGATAATACGCGAAGTATAAAAGACTATGTTTTAGGAGCCTTTAAAAAAGAGGAACATCTGGTCAGTCGCACAGAGATGATGGAAAACGAAGTGATGTTGGGTCTGAGAAAGATGAAAGGAATAAATCTTCAAGAATTTTTTGATAAATATGAAGTAAATATTCAAGAGGTTTTTCCTGTCAAACCCCTCATAAAGTCGAGACAACTGATATATAAAAATGGGTATATTTTTATAAATCCAAAATATATTTATGTGATGAACGAAATTTTGTTGAAAATGATTTAAAAGGAGAATTAAAAGATGAAGAAAATCAAAAATCTATTGTGTGTAACGGTATGTTCTATAGGTCTAGTTACGGGGGTTGAAGCAGCGACTTTAAAGATAAGCGACGGTATTGCCAAAGCAGGTACTCAGAATAATGAGGTAAAAATTTCTCTAACAGATGAAGACTTAGTAAATTATAATAAAGTGGAATTTCAACTGAGTGTATCTAATACATTTTATGCTCAAGTGACTGGATTACAACCGAATACAGGGGCAGGGTTGACATATTCTACAAATCAAAACGGCGATATCGTGACCTATTCTTTTGAGACGAAATCCGGCAGCCTTTCAGAGATAGAATTAGGTTCAGTAGTATTTCGTACGAGCGATTCGATGGATAGCGATATAAGGATTACTCCTACAGCCGTAAAGTTTTATAAAAAAGATGATGGTGCGACGGTCGTACCGGGAGATGCCGGTATCAAAGCGTTAAACGGCAATGTCAAATATGAAAGACCTAAATCGAGCGAAGCAGTACTTACGAATATCGAACTTAACTCTGGCACTCTTACTCCCTCTTTTGATTCGACGATAACAGATTATAAAGTCCAAGTTCGCGATACACTTAACTATATAAGAATCACGCCAATTCCATGTCAAGGGGCGACGGTCACCGGGGATTCAGGAGCTAAATCGCTCGAGATGGGCGAGAACAATTTTGAAATAACGGTTACTGCAGAGGATGGCACGACAAAAAACACTTATAAGTTGACAGTTATTCGTGGAGAAATTGCTGAACCGAGTGCTTTCCTAAAAGACCTCGCAATAAATAATATTGGCGCTTCTCTTAGTCCATCCTTTGAATCTAAAAATAACAAGTATACCGTTCAAATCGATAAAGAAATAAATAAGCTGGATTTTAAGTATGAATTAGAAGACCCTATGGCAGAGGTAAAAATAGAAGGAAATGAAAACTTTGCTGAAGGCGAGAATTTAGTTAAGATAATAGTTAAGAGTTCTGATGGACAAGACGAGCAAGTATATGAGATAACCGTCATTAAAGAGGAAGATAAATCCTCTGCTATACCAGTTGAAGACGATAAACCTCAAGATACTAAGAAAAAGGGAGTTAACGTTTGGTTAATCGTGGGTATCGTAAGTGCTATCCTAGTTGTCGTCATAGCTGTAGCTATCATCCTCTTTAGAAAGAATAATAAAAAGAAAAAAGAAGAAGCAAAATTGCCTCTTAAAAGAAGAGAAGGAGCCGAAAGAACAGTCGAATTAAACGCAGTCGACAATGATACGCCTAAGCATGCTGCCAAAGAAGATGAGGATTATATCGAAAAAAAGGAATATCCTACCGAAGAAGAAAGCATCACTGAAATATTAAAATCAGAGTTATATGAAGATGACCGTACTCAAAAGTTTGATCCAGAGGAACTCAAAAAGATTAAACGCAGCTCTTATGATGAGATGCAAGATGAAGAACAAACTAAAGAGTTCGACTTTAAAGATTTTTGATAATTGATGACCGCATTACAAAATTGCGGTTTTAATATTAAAATTTTTCTTATGGTAGTCAACCAAAAATGGTTGACATCACAATTAAAAGATGATATCATGTTTTTAATGAACGGAGGAGGTAAACATGGCAGTTAAATTGAGATTAAAAAGAATGGGCGCTAAAGCGAAACCTTTCTATAGAATAGTTGCTGCTGATTCTAGAAGTCCTAGAGATGGTAGATTTATAGAAGTTGTAGGAACTTATAATCCCATCGGGAAAGATGAGCAAGTCAAAATCGACGAAGAAAAAGCTCTTAAATGGCTTGCAAATGGAGCACAACCTACAGATACTGTAAAAAATTTGCTTAGCACGACAGGAACATGGGCAAAATTTAAATCAAATAAAAAAGAAGGAAAATAGTTCATGGATGTAGTAAAAGAATTTACGACAAAACTAGTTTTAGGTTTAGTAAAAAATCCCGAAATCGTCAAGATACAAGATTTCGAAGACGAAGACGGAACACCAATATTGGAAATCATCGTACATAATGATGATATGAGTACCGTTATCGGACGCTCTGGTGCAACAATAAAAGCGATAAGGACGTTAGTCAACGCTTGCGCTTATAAACAGAACTTACCTAAAATAAAAGTCAATGTCGATTCTATTTAGGCCTTGTGCCTTTTTTTTATGAAAGTTCGTAATAGTTGAGAGTTTAAAAAAGAGTAGTAAGTAAGGTATAATTAA